>DATFGK010000028.1:0-30450 GCA_035249485.1 Actinomycetota bacterium
ACGCAGAACTGCGACGCGTACGGGGCCGGCGACGCCGGCATCTACCCGGGCGGCGCACCGAACACGCCCGGGCGTTTCTCGAACGAGATCAGGAACTGCAAGAGCCACCACAACGTGATCGGCTACTCCGGGACACAGGGCAACTACGTCTGGGTCCACGACAACGAGTTCTACGACAACGCCACCGGCATGACGTCGGACTCGGAGACCGACCACCCGAACTACCCCGAGCAGAACCTGCAGGTCGAGCGGAACCGGATCTACGAGAACAACTTCAACGTCTATGCGGCGGACTCGGACGTGTTCTCGGTCTTCGGCGACGGCATCTACATCCCCGTCGGCACCGGGATCTTCCTGCCGAGCGGGAACCAGAATGTGGTGCAGAACAATCACATCTGGGGTCACGACCGCTACGGCGTCTGGCTCGGCTCGGGCCAGGGGCTCGTCGTCGGGCCCACGAGCACTCCCGCGGCCGCGCCGTTCATGAGCACCGGTAACCGCTTTATCGCCAACAAGATGTACGCACCGACCGGCATCGACGGCGAGTCGAACGCGATCGATTTCGCCTGGGACGGCATGGGGTTAAACAACTGCTGGGAAGGCAACGTCGGCTCACCCGACGGAGCCGGCGTTACCAGCGACGCACCGTTCCTGCCCCCGTGCAGCGGACCGGCCGGGCCGCTGCCGATCACGGCCGGCATCCCGTACCTTCCGAACGCAGTCGCCCAAGCGGGCTCGTTGTTCCTCAACGGCGAGCCGGTCGCGTGCGTGATCGATCTCGGCGGATGCGTTTGGGGGCCGGGCCCGCAACCCGGGAAGGCACGCAACACCCCCGAGGGCTACCAGCCCCCGCCGACGCCGCCGACGTGCGGGCCGAGCACATGCCCGGCTTCGGCGAGCTCGGTGAAGGGCGTGAAGGTCTTCAGCCGCACGTTCTCGGTTCGCGCCGAGCCGCTGCCGGCGACCGGCGTGCCGGCTGCGACGACGACGGCGTTGACGCTGCTGGGCCTGGCGACATTGATCGGTATCGGCGTGCGTCGCAAAGGCTAGACCGCGACTCGAATGACGGCGGCGCGGGCCTTCGGCCCGCGCCGCAACGGTTCCCGCCTTAGGACACCGAACCTTCGATGTTGGCCTTGATCTTCTCAAGGTCCTTCATGAGATTTTTCGGTGCGAGCCGACTGATGACCGGCCGGGCGAGCTTCGCCGACAGCGCCGGCTTCGTGAACTCTTGAACCTTCGTCAGGCGCGTCGTCGAGCCTTGGTCCTCCAGCTCGAACCAGTTCCGGACGTCACCGGCGTCGCCACTGGTCTCCAGCGTGAATCGCTTGCCGGGGACGTACTCCGCCACGGTGCAGGTGTCGGTGTGATTGCCGAACTGCTTGCCGTCGGTCTCGAAGGTCGTCCCGACGCCGACGGCACCTTGAGAGGTCTGCCGAACGGCAACGGAAAACTGGCCCCACTCGGGGAGCTTGGTCACGTCCGAGACGTACTCGAAGACCTTGTCCGCCGGTGCGTTCACGACGATCGACTGCTGGTACTTCATGGCTGGCCCCCCGATGCTCGGCTTCCTGAGGACAGTCGAATCCCAACGAGGGGTCCACGTCAAGCGGAGCCCGGCAGCAGCTATACGCGAGCGAGCGGCAGCGGCAAGCCGGGCACGTCCGACCGAGTGCGGAACAGCGTCCCCTTGCGGTCCGGGTGCTCGGTCGCGCCGGCGGTCCCGATGAACAGGTCGCGCAGGTCCTCGCCTCCGAACGACACCGTCGCGACGAACGCCGCCGGAACGTCGAGCACGCGCTCGAGGGTTCCCTCGGCGGTGAACCGCGCGACGCCGGCGCCGTCGCCCAGCGCCACCCAAACCCCGCCGGCCTCGTCCACGGCGACCCCGTCCGTCGATCCCGCCGGCGGCGTCGCAAAGACCTCGACGACATCCGCCGCACCCGACGCGTCGCAACGCATCACGCGAGCGTTCTGATAATCGCTCACGTAGAGGATCGAACCGTCGGGCGACAGACCGATGCCGTTCGGCCAGTCGATGCCCGAGCACACCACCTCGTCGCGTCCATCGGGATGCAGGCGCCACACCTCGCCGGGCACGACCTGCTCACCGCCGAACGGCCGGAAGCGGAGCGCGCCGGCGTAGACGCTGCCGTCCGCGGCGACCGTCAGATCGTTGAAGCCGGTGACGCCGCCCGGAGCGTGGAGCTGGCGCGTCACACCGTCGCGAACGTGCGCGAGATCCCGTCCCGAAACGACCACTCCCCCGTCGGCGTGGAACGCGAGCCCACCCACGCCGCGGCGCTTCGGAACGATCGTCTCGACGCCATCCGTGGTCCATCGGTGCACGCCTCCGCCGAGAGCGTCGGCGAACGTGACGCTCCCATCCGAGCTCCACCGAACGGCCTCGACGAGATCGAATCCCCCGGCCAGCGCTTCCACGCCTGCGAGCGTATCCGCTTCTGGAGGATGCGGAAGGCATGGCCCGGCCGCGATGGGGCAAAGTGTTCGCGGTGCGCGCCGTCGTGATCGGTCACGTGGAATGGGTCGACTTCGTGGGGGTCGACCGCATCCCCGTCGCCGGGGAGATCGTTCACGCCCGATCCGGCTGGTCGGCCCCGGCCGGCGGCGGACCGGTCGCCGCCGTGCAGCTCGCGAAGCTGGCGGGAGGGTGCACGTTCTTCACGGCACTCGGCGACGACGACCTCGGACGTCACGCGCTGCAAGAGCTGACCGGGCTGGGCCTGCGCGTCGAAGCGGTCTTCCGCCCGGAGCCCACGCGGCGAGCGATCACGCACATCGATCGCGCCGGCGAACGCACGATCACGGTGCTCGGCAGCCGCCTGACCCCCGAAGCGGCGGATCCGCTCCCGTGGGAAGAGCTCGAGCACGCCGACGCGGTGTACGTCTGCGCATCCGACGTCCAGGCGGTCCGCCTGGCACGTTCGGCCCGCGCCTTGGTGGCAACCTCCCGGATCATCCTCCCCACGCTTCGCGACGCCCGCATCGAGCTCGACGCACTGGTCGGCAGCGCGCTGGACCCGGCCGAGGCGTACGTAGCCGGCGACCTGGATCCGGCGCCTCGCCTGGTCGTGCGGACCGAAGGCGGTAAAGGCGGGACGTACGCGATCGGCGGCGAGCCGGTGGAGCGCTACGAGCCGGCGACCGTTCCCGGCGAGATCGCCGACGCATACGGTTGCGGCGACAGCTTCGCGGCCGCACTCGCGTACGCGCTCGCGGGCGGCCGCGCGCCCGAAGACGCGATCGGCTTCGGCGCACGCTGCGGCGCGGCCGTGCTCACGGGCCACGGCCCGTATGAAGGTCAGCTCACGAGACACGAACTGGAAGGGGCGTGACGATGATGGATCGCTTTCCTGCGGTGATCGACGGGAAGGACGTCGAGACGGCCGGGTCCTTCGTCAGCGAGGATCCGTCCACGGGCGAGCCGCTCGCCGAGGTCGCCCGAGGCGGCGCCGGCGAGATCGACGCGGCGGTACGAGCGGCGCGCACGGCATCCGAGGGCGCCTGGCCTGCAACCGCGACCGCCGAGCGCGGCAGGATCCTGCGCACGATCGCGGAACTGATCCGGCGCGATCGCACCGAGCTTGCGCTCCTCGAGAGCCGTGACACGGGGAAGCCGCTGAAGCAGGCTCGGACCGATGTCGACGTGGCCGCGCGCTACTTCGAATTCTACGGCGGCACGATCGATGCGTTCTACGGCGACACGATCCCGTTGTCGCCGGAGCTGACCGCGTACACGTTCCACGAGCCCTTCGGCGTCACGGCGCACATCGTGCCGTGGAACTACCCGATCCAGATCAGCGCGCGTACCGTCGCGCCGGCGCTCGCCACGGGCAACTGCTGTGTGCTCAAGCCGGCGGAGGAAGCGCCGCTCACCGCGATCCGACTCGCGAAGCTGTCCCTGGAAGCCGGCCTCCCGCCGGGGGCGCTCAACGTGGTTCCGGGGTTCGGCGAGGAGGCCGGCGCGCCACTGGCTGCCCATCCCGGCGTCGATCACGTTTCGTTCACCGGCTCGGTCGACGTCGGACGGCTCGTGCAGAAGGCGGCGGCCGACAATGTGGTTCCGGTCGCGCTGGAACTCGGCGGGAAATCGCCGAACATCGTGTTCGCCGACGCGGACCTCGATGCCGCCGTTCCCGTCATCGTGAACTCGATCCTCCAGAACGCGGGGCAGACCTGCAGCGCCGGCTCGCGCGTCCTCGTCGACGAGGTCACGCACGCGGACCTGATCTCCGCGATCGCCGATCGCTTCGCCCAGGTGAAGATCGGGCCGGGCCCCGAGGATCCCGATCTCGGCCCCCTGATAAGCCGGCAGCAGCTCGAGCGCGTTCGCGACTTCGTTGAAAGCGCCCGGGACGGAGCGCGGCTGGTATCGGGCGGCACGACGCCGGATGGACTCGGCGGCGGGTACTTCTTCGAACCGACGCTGTTCGACGGCGTCGCACCCGACGCGCCCATCGCCCGCGAGGAGGTGTTCGGACCCGTGCTCGCGGTCACGCCGTTCCGTGATGCGGAGGAGGCGGCGCGGCTCGCCAACGCAACCGACTACGGACTGGTCACCGCGGTCTGGACGGCCGACGTTACGACCGCGCACCGGCTTGCCCGCGCCGTCCGAGCCGGTCAGGTATACGTGAACACCTACGGCGCCGGCGGCGGCGTCGAGCTGCCGTTCGGAGGCTACAAACGCTCCGGTTTCGGCCGCGAGAAGGGCTTCGAAGCGCTACGAACGTACAGCCAGGTCAAGACCGTCACGATCCGGCTGCCGGGGTGAACGGAGGAGACGCGATGACCGAAGCGCAAGAGACAGGCACCCGCCCGCGATGGACCGATCTCGCGACGCTCGGGTTCGCACTCTCGGGGCTCGGACCGCTCCTCTTGCTGATCGCCGTGCTCGCGTGGGGACTCGACACCGAGGGTGAGACCGGGTTCTTCGCGGCCATCATCGGGATCGCCGTCGTCGGTGCCGTCGTCGTCCGGCTGAAACAGACGTGGACGAAGGTCGTCGCGATCGTGCTCGCGCTGATGCTCTTCATGGGGCTGTGGTGGACGATCTTCGGGCTGTTCGCCGGACCGTCGAGCTTCTTCGACTTCATGTCCGGAGTGCTCGTCATGCCCGGCGCGCTTCTCGCGCTGATCGCAAGCGCCTTGTCGTTCGTGGCGCGGCGCCGCGGCCGGTTGGGTGCCAAGCCGGTCGGCGGCGAGCGGAAAACGATCCGCACCGCGATCACCGTCGTCGCGCTTGCCGCGGTGGTTTCCGGCATCCTCACGGTGACGTCGCGTTCCACCGTGGACGACGCCTCAGCCGCCGAGCTCACGGTGATCCTGAAGGACTTCGAGTTCGCACCCACGGACCTTTCGGTGACCGGAGGCTCTGAGGTGCTGGTTCGGAACGACGACCCGTTCTTCCATACCTTCACGATCGACCAGCTCGAGATCGATGAGGCCTTGACGCTCGGGAGCGAAAAGCTCATCACGATCCCCGCCGAACCCGGCACGTACATCCTCTACTGCAAGCCGCACACCGCGGATCCCGACCGCCCCGACCCCGACGACATGGCCGCCACGCTGCGTATCACGTAGACATGGAAACCGGCCTCGGCTCGATGGAGCTGTACCACGTCGGCATCGTCGTCCACGACATCGAAGATGGGAAGCAGAAGTACGGCGAGCTGCTCGGGGTCGATAGGTGGTGGAGCTTCGAGAGCTCGCTCCCATCTCGCTATCGCGGTGAAGAGGTGACCTCCGGCGCGAAAGCGGCGTACGGCGACTCCGGTCCCATCTACGTCGAGCTCGTCGAGCCCATCGGCGATCGGTGGACGGCGAGCGCCTTCCTCGAAGAGCGGGGCGAGGGCGTGTACCACCTGGGCTATTGGGTGGAAGACGTCCCGGCGGCGATCGTGAAAGCGAAGGATCGCGGCATCGGCGTCGATTGGGCTGCCGAAGCGGACGGCAAGCCCTTCGTCGTCTACCTGGAGGCGACGGCCGGCGTTCACCTCGAGCTCGTCGCGAGCTCGATCCGCCCCATCATCGAGGCCCGGCTCAAGCCGAAGACGTGATCGAGTGCTCGGTGCTCAGACTCTGAGCGCCGTTACGGGGCGACGCACCAGTCCGAGGCGAACAGGCTCGGGACGCGCGGGATCTGATCCTCGATACCCGGCCGGCACAGGAGGTACGGTCCGCCGTCCATGACGTCGATGATCTGGCCGGTCAGCCAGAAGTGCGCCTTCTGGTCGCCGGCTCGCGGGTCGCGCCGTGGATCCTCGTGCGGATCCCCGCCCTCCTCCGAAGGCGGCACGTTCGCGTTCGGCGGCAGCAGGTTGCCGGAATCCCAGTAGACGAGCGCCGATCCGTTCCAGGGCAGGATCGCCCCTCCGGCGTCGCGCGGGAAGCTCGGAAGCCCGAAGTATCCCGCAACCGACCAATGACGGCCCGGCATGAGCGCGGTGTCCATCACGCGCGCGTCGATGGTTCGGGCCTCGACCTCGGCCGCGAAGTTGGTGACCTGGAAGTCACCCAAAGCGACGTGGAGCATCACTTGATGGGCCGGTGTGTTCGGAAGAGGGTCGGTGGTCACGTGCTGCGCGTAGCCGTTCGTCTCGCCCCGGTCCCACAACATCTGGATCAAGGCCATGACGACCTGCTGCTGCTTGCTGTTGGGGAACATCGTGTAAAGGAGCGACGAGTACGCCGGGAGGACGTCCTCGGGGTTGATGAGCTCGCCTTCCCAGTCAACGGATCGGTTCAGCAGCGTCGAGTAGTTCATCCCCGGCACGCCGAGCACCGCCCGGGTGAAGTCGACGCCCAGTGCCGTGAGCGCGCCGCCCATGATCCCGCCCTGGCTGTTGCCGTCGTAGGAGAGCTTGCCGGTCTCGATGATCGGAACCCCGCCAGCCTGGAACGCCGGATCCGACGCGAGCCCTGCCGGATGCACCAGTGCCCGGCCGAGCATCAAGAAGTTCAGGAACCCCTGCTGCGCTCGGTCGATCAACGACGGCATGTTCGACGGATCCAGCAGGCCAACGACCGCATTGGCAACGTCGTATTCGGCGAAGCCCATCCAGTTCACCGCGCACGGCATGAAGTTGCGCTCCCGGTCGCGCTCGGTCGAGCCGCCGGTCGACTCGAACCGGCTGCCGAGCAAACCATGTCCGTAGAGCATCGGGTGAGCCGGCGTGGTCACGGTCGCCGCCTTCGGGATCGTGCAGACGAAGGGAACCTCGATCGTCGGCATCACGGGGTTCTGCTGCGGAAGATCCTCGAGGCCGTAGAAGAAGCGACCGGTCGGGATCGCCTGGCCGGGGAGGCTCCCCCCGACCGGGTTGTCGACCGGGATCGGGATCTCTTCCGCGGGCGGTTGTGGCGGAAGCACGAGGAAGTTCGGGACGGTCACGGTCCCCTCGACGCGACGCAGCTTCGCGGGGCTGGAGGATTCGTCGGTGATCGTGGTGATCGCGAACGCCGGCGCCTCGCCTTGGACTACCCCGTCGTCGAGATCGGTGTCGCCGAGCTGCGCGAACGCCGTGTCGCGCATGTGGAGCACGCGCTCGGTGAGGTTACGCTCCGACGCGATCGTGAAGTCCCACGCGAGGAAGAGCTCCGAGCGGTCGAACGGGATGCCGCGCCCGGTCTCCGCCGTCCCGATCGTTTCGATGATGGCGTCGACGCTCGCCCGGCGACCTTCCTCGAAGGTCGGCTCGAGCGGTCCCGGCGTTCCGTCGCGGTATGCGGCGAACTGCGCGCCGGCCGGGATGATCCCCCCTTGCCCGTCGCGCATGTTCCGCAACGCGACGAGGTAGCGGTGCCCTTCAAGGAAGTTGATCGCCGGACGGATGATCAGCAGCCGCTCGCCGGGCCCCGTGCCGGGGTTGCTGTCAAGCTCCGACCAGAACGGCCAGCGCTGGCCGGTGGTCGCGTCGATGAGGAGGATCGGCGCGTCGGGCTTCGCGTATCGGCCGATGTCGGCTAGGTGGTCGCGCGGATCGTTCGGGCCGCCGCCGCCCGGCATCCCGACGGTCCCCCACGTCTGATACAGGTCGAGCCCCGGCACGAACGTCAGGACCTCCGAGCCCGGTGAGAACCCGTCGTTCCGGTTCCACTCGTCCGGCAGGATCGGCTTCCCGATGATGCTCCGCGGCATCTCGAGGAGCTGGAAGTCGATCCTGCGTCCCGTGTCGGTCGAGGGATCGGCCTGAGTGAACCGGTCGTTCGGGAACGGCAGCAGGCACAGCGACTTATCCAGCGGGTCGCAGGGCAGCCGCGGGGCCGACGCCGCCGGCAACGGAACGATCCCGGTTACCCCGGCGAGCAGGCAGATCGTGAGGAAACAGCGGACGAAACGGCGATCAGGTCGCATCGAAGAGCCCCCGAGATTGGATTCGAGCCAGGATTCGACGACGCGGCCCGGACCTCCTCTTTGAGCGGTTCCTTGGCCCAGAGCAAGGATTCGCAATGCTCCACGGTGAACCATTCGTCCTGATGCGAGCGAAAACTGCGTTGGCAGCCTGCCTGTTCCTGGCGCTGGTCGTCCCGGCCGGGGTTCCCCATATCGGAGCGGCGGCGGCCGTGGCCGATCCGCTCGTAACGGGGCCGGTCACCGGAGGCCTGCACGGCTACCCGCTGTGGGACAGCTGGTTCCGGCTGACCGACCTCGGCTACGAGGAGCACGAATACTTCATCTCGGGGACGGCTCGGAACCTGGACACCGGAGCCACCTCTCCCTACACGACGCGGATCATCGTGACGCGGCCGTCGTCGCCGTCACGGTTCAACGGGTCGGTGATGCTCGATTGGGTGAACGTCACCGCGCAGTTCGAGAACGCGGTCGACACGATCACCGCGCACGAGTTCCTGCTCCGGGAGGGGTGGGCGTACGTGCACGTGAGCGCGCAACAAGCCGGGATCTGCTGTACCCCGCTGACCCCGAAGAGCTGGGATCCGATCCGATACAGGGCGTTGAAGCACCCCGGCGACGCGTACTCGTTCGACATGTTCTCCCAGATCGCCAAGGCGGTCCGGTCTCCGGCCGGCGTCGACCCGATGGCCGGGCTCGACGTGGAACGCGTCATCGCAGCCGGGCAGTCGCAGTCCGCGAGCCGGCTCTACGACTACGTCGTCAAGGCGCAAGCTGAGGCCGGCATGATCGACGGCTTCCTCATCCACGGCGGCGGAAGCAAGCAGTACGCCGCTCCCCCGCCGGCGCCCGTGCTCCATCTGCTCAGCGACGCGGAAGCGTCGCCGTCCGAGCCGAACCAGACGACGAACTACCGGCTGTGGGAGGTCGCCGGCGCCGCGCACTCGGACTTCTACATCGGCTACCACCAGGTGGTCGGGATGGGGCCGCGCTTCGCAGGACTCCCCAAGAAGCCGGCATCCGCAGACGCTCAGATGCACAAGGTGGCGGGCAATTACGGCGAGCAGATCCATCCGTTGCAGGCGGTCTGCGTCGTCGCGGGCGCGACGTTCCCGATGCGGTACGCGACGGACGCGGCGCTGTATCGGCTCGACCAATGGATCCGGACGGGTGTAGCGCCGCCGAGTGGGCCGCGTTTCCAGTTCACGGCTGCGGGACAGCAAGCAAAGGACGCGGCCGGCAACGCGCTCGGCGGGATACGTCTGCCGCCGGTCGACGTGCCGGTCGCGCGGTACGCGTCGACCGTTTGCGCACTCGGTGGGATCACGATCCCGTTCACCGACCTGCAACTGCGGCGTCTCTACCCGACGCACGCGATCTACTACGCGAAGATGGTGGCGGCGACGAACGCGGCGATCGTCGCGGGGTGGATGCTCGCGCCGGACGGCGTCGATCTGCTGACACGCGCGTGTGCGGCGAAGAACCGCTGGCTCGCTCCGTCGAGCGCCTGCTAGACCCACATCGCCCGGCTGGTTGAGCCGCCGGGCTCGTATGCTTCCTGCACCATGACCCTGCTGGACGGCTACGACGCGAAGAGCTATCGGGACGAGGCCCTCACCCCCGACGGATCTCCGCGCGACCACTACATCCCCGTCCTCGCCGCGCTGGAGAGGATCGGCGCCGATTCGCTCGCGCGCCGCGTCGAGCTCCGCGAGGTGGTTCAGCGCTCGCGCGGCGTCACTTTCACGATGCGCACGGAGGGCGCCGACACCGAGCGCACCTTCCCGCTCGATCTGATCCCGAGGATCATCCCCGCCGGCGAGTGGTCCGAGCTCGAGGCCGGGCTCCGGCAGCGCGTCCGCGCGATGAACCTCTTCCTCGCCGACGTCTACGGCGAGCAGGCGATCCTCCACGACCGCGTCGTGCCGTGGGACATGGTGCTCTCGTCGCCGCAGTTCCAACGCAGCGCCTGGGGCATCCGGCCGCCGCAAGGCGTGCACGTGCACGTCGCGGGGCTCGACCTGGTGCGCGGGGACGACGGGCGCTGGCTCGTGCTCGAGGACAACCTGCGCGTCCCGTCCGGCGCCTCGTACGTCATCGAGAACCGCGAGGTCTTGACGCGCGTCCTCCCCGAGCTATTCGGCTCGTCGCCCGTCCGGCCCGTCGACCACTACCCCGCCCTGCTGCGGGCGGCGCTCCGGTCGGCCGCGCCGGCGTCGGCGGGCGACGACCCGCAGATCGTTCTGCTCACGCCCGGCGCGTACAACGCCGCGTATTTCGAGCACACGCTGCTCGCCCGGCACATGGGCGTGCCGCTGGTCGAGGGCGGCGACCTGATGACGGAGTCGGACGTCGTCTACATGCGCACGACCCGGGGACGCGAGCGCGTCGACGTGATCTACCGGCGGGTCGACGACGAGTTCCTGGACCCACTCGCGCTACGGCCGGACTCGTTGCTCGGCTGTCCGGGGCTCCTCGGCGCGGCGCGCGCCGGGGCCGTGACGATCGCGAACGCGATCGGGAACGGTGTCGCCGACGACAAGGCGATGTTCGCGTACGTGCCGGCGATGACCCGCTACTACCTGAACGAAGAGCCGCTGCTCGGCATCGTCCCGACCTTCCTGTGCGGCGAGCCCGACCAGCGCGACGAGGTTCTCAAGCGGATCGACGAGCTCGTTGTGAAGCCGGTGGACGCATCCGGCGGCTACGGGATGCTGATCGGCCCGGCTTCCGACGAGCAAACGATCGAGGAGTTCCGTAGGCGGATCGTCGCGAACCCTCGCGGATACATCGCGCAGGAGGTGGTGCGGCTCACGCGGCACCCGACGCTCACCGGCGACGACTGCGGACTGGCTCCGCGCCACGTCGACCTCCGGCCGTTCATCGTCCAAGGCGGCAACCGGATCGAGGTCCTGCCCGGCGGCCTCACGCGCGTCGCGCTCAGGGAGGGGAGCCTGGTCGTGAACTCCTCACAGGGCGGCGGCTCGAAGGACACCTGGGTTTTGCGAGACGGACCCCGCGGACCGAGCGAGCCGGGCGCGGCTCGGCGGCGGTTCCTCCGGCCGATGCGTGACGCCGGCGACGACACGGCGCTCGGCTGGCAGCAGCCGCAGCAACAGCAGTCGGGGGCGGCTCCGTGCTGAGCCGGATCGCCGAGCTCGTCTACTGGATCGGCCGCTTCACCGAGCGCGCCGAGAGCGTCTCGAAGATGGTCTCCTCCTACCATTACAGCGCGACGCAGCTCGGAGAACTGGAGGAGCGATCGAGCCTGCACGACCTGATCGCCGCGTTCGGCGAGCACGAAGACGGCGAAACATCGTTCCGGTCCACAGCCGCGTGGTGGGTGACGTCACCCGAGAACGGCTCGTCGGCCGTGCGGTGCATCCGCGCCGCTCGCGAGAACGCCCGTCGCGCGCGCGAGGTGCTGTCGCTCGAAGTGTGGGAGTCGCTGAACGGGGCGTCGGCCGCGCTCGAGGGGCTCGTGTCGGCCGGCGCGTCGTACGAGCTCGTCGCCGATCGGATCCCCGGCTACACGCGGGCGCTCGCCGGGGTCGTCGAGACCACGACGCCGCGCGACGAGGCCTGGGAAGTGATGCGCCTGGGGACGATGCTCGAGCGTGCCGCGATGACGCTTCGGGCTGTGCTGATCGGCTCGCAGGCCGTCGAGCGGCTTCCGGCCGACGATCCGCTCGCGCTGCACGCGTGGACGCTGACGCTGCGAGCCTGCACCGCGCTCGACGCGTACCGACGCACGAGCGTCGCGGTTCCGCACGGGCCTGCGGTCGTGACGTTGCTGCTGCAGTCGTCGACGTGCCCGCGCTCGGTCGCGTTCGCGCTGCGTGAGGTCGCGTCGCTTGTGCCGTTCGGCACCGACGCCCTCGCCGAAACGGACGCCGCCCGCGAGATGCTCGCCGCGCCGCTCGAGCACGGCGACGGGGCGGTCGTTGGGCTCGCCGACCAGTTGCTCGATTCCTGCGACCGGATCCACGCCGCCGTGATCGGGGCATGGCGGGGCGGGTGGGAGCCGTCGTGACCGACTACGCGCTGCAGATCGAGCATCGCACCTCGTACCGGTACGAGCACGAGGTGCGGAACAGCAAGAACGAGGTGCGGATGACGCCGGCACGCACGCCGTGGCAGGCGATCCCGGAGTCACGACTCGACGTCGACCCCGTGCCGTCCCATCGCGTCGCCTACCTCGACTACTTCGGGACCGCCGTCGAGGGCTTCGAGGTGATGGCGCCGCACGATCACCTCGACGTCGTAGCCTCGGCCGTCGTGCACCTCAGCCGCGAGCCGTCCGACGAGTTCCCGCCGCCCGACACCGAGCGGGCGACCGAGTATCTGCCGGCCTCGCCGATGATCGTGTGGGACGGCGGCGTCTCCTCGCTGGCCGCCGAGCTCCGTCGTGACACGGCGCATGCGTCCATCCGCGCTGTGATCGACTGGATGCGGTCCTCGTTGATCTACGAGCCGGGCTCGACCGAGGTCGGGACGCCGGTGGTCGACGTGCTCGAGGCGCGGCGCGGCGTCTGCCAGGACTACGCGCATCTGTGCTGCGCGTTGCTTCGCGCGCTCGCGATCCCGGCTCGGTACGTTTCGGGGTACTTCGCGCCGCGGCCGCTCGAGCCCGGCGAATCCGTCGAAGCCGAGAGCCACGCGTGGGTCGAGGCGTTGCTGCCCGGCCGCGCGTGGCTCCCGATCGATCCTACGAACGACGTCGAGCCGGCGGAGCGGCACGTCAAGGTCGGGCACGGCCGCGATTACACCGACGTGCTGCCGTTCCGGGGCGTGCACGCCGGCTCTCCGACTCAGACGCTCGAGGTCGGCGTGACGATCACGCGCTTGGAGTGAGCGCTCGGATCACACCTTGAGCAGCGCGTCGAGGTAGGCGACCGTCCGACGCATCGAGCGCGGCCACAGCGGCCCGAACGCGTGCTCTTCTCCTTGATAGACGAAGTACCGCACGTCGACGCCGGCCGCCTTCATCGCGGCAACGGTTTCCTCCGACCAGGCGATGGGGCAGGAGTCGTCGCTCGTTCCGTGGTGGATCACGAGCGGCACCTCGACCCGGTCGAAGAAGCTCCTCGGCGAGACGTTGCGCCAGAACTCCGGGTTGCCCTCGGGCGAGCCGTACTTCTTCGAGATCTGTTCGGCGAGCTCCCGGCGCTCGCCCTCCCGGCGGATCCAACGGTTGAAGTTGTCGACGACGTCAGAGCTCACCGGCGCGAACACGACCACGGCGTCGACGAGGTCGGGGCGTACGACGGCCGCGTTGTAGGCCACTCCCCCGCCCATCGAGCGTCCCACGACGCCGATGTTCTCTTTGTCGATCGGCAGCGTCGAGCTCTTCAGCGCCATGATCGCGTTGAGGACGTCCTCGGTGTAGCCGAGCCGCAGTCCGAGCTCGGCGTTCGGGTCGTCGTCCGACGCTGCGTGGTTGCGATAGTCGGTGTGGAGCACGATGTAGCCCTCTCGCGCGAGGTAGTCCTGCTCGCGGCGCATCCCCTGGCCGTTCACGTAGATGTCGGTATCGATGTGGCCGTGCGCGAGAACGAGCGCGGGGAACGGCCCGGCGCCCTTGGGCAGGTTGAGGATCCCAGAGATCCTGAGATTTCCGCTCCTGTAGCTGACGAAGTAGCGCGTGTACGAGCTCGTCGTCGCCAGCACGCGGCCGAGCTTGAGGTTCCGCCCGTCGTACTGCTTCTGTATCAGTGCTTGGATGGATACCGGATGCGGCGCGGCTGCCGGGCTCGAAGGAGACGCCGCCGGCGCCGCGGTCGACGGGGTCGAGCTCGGCGAAGACGTCGGCAGGCCCCGATCGCTCGTGTTGCCCGTGCATCCGAACAGCGTCAGGCCGAGCAAGAGGCCCGCGGAGCGGCGCTTGATCTGGCTCATCGTCCCATCATCGTCGTTTGCCCGCCTCTATGCAGAGGTACGGTTGAGCCCGGCGGATGGTTCGAAGGGGGCTTAGACCGACCAGGCTTCGAGGAACGCGATCGTCATCGCAGCCGCGTTGTCTGCGGCGAGCTGCCGGTAGACGAAGAACTGCACGGGGAACCCCGGCAGGTTGAGGGGATCGCCGAGCCCGTCCGAAAGCGAACGGAAGCCGATGAACGGGATCCCGTGCTCGGTCGCCACGCGGGCAACGGCCGCCGTCTCCATGTCCTCGGCGTGGTACTCGGTCGTCGCCGGCGGCGGCGACTCGAAGTACGACGTGAAGAACTCGGGGTCGACGAACGGGATCGCATCGCGCATGAACCGTTGCACGTCCGGAGCCTGCGGACCGGCGGGCGAGCGGCACGGGTTACATCCGAACACGTCGCCGCCGAACGGGATGCACGGGAAAGCCCGCCCGCCGAACGGGTCGGCGCTCTTGCCGACGCCGTCCTGATAGAAGTGGATCACCGGCATGTTCGGCATGCGGATCAACCGCACGAGTGCAGGGTCCAACCCGACGCACGCGATATCGCCGAGCGGCACATGATCGGTCAGCACGGCGTTCGATGCCGCCCCCTTCGCGACGGCGAACATCTCGGGATCGACGACGAAGAACTCTTGATCGTCCACGGTCCACCGTGTCGGCACCGTCACGTCCCCGATGTTGGTGATGCCGCCCGACACGCCCGAGAACACCACGCCCTCGATCCCGGTTCCGTCGCCACATGCGAAGACGTCGATGGCGGAACGCGTCGTGCGTTCCGCGTTGACGAGCCCGATACCGCTCAGGCCGAGGACGACATCGTTCCCGGCCAGCGTCCCCGCGAAGAAGCTGCGTCCGTCGACCTCGACGATGTCCGTGACCTCGGTCGCGTTGAGCAAGGGGTCGATCTCGCCGGGGAACGCCGACAGGATGAGCAGACGCGGTGTGCACGGATCGATCGCTGCGCTGCTCGGACCGAACCCGAGAGCCAGGATCACCAGGATCACCGGAAGCAAGCGTCTCATCGGCTCAGGATTCGCTCTCGGTGGCCCCGCTTCCTCCCGGCCCAGAAAGCGAGGACCCCCGTCCGAAGACGGGGGTCCGATGCTTCCGGTCCTTACGGAACGGCCACGAATTCGTCGAGGAACGAGCGGGTGTCCTCGATGTCCAACCGCTGGAAGCCACCCACGCTGTTGCAGAACTGGCTCGCGCCCCAGCTTGTATCGCCCACGATGTATCCGCCGTGGAACGCCGGTCCACCCGAGTCCCCGAAGCACGTCCCGCCTCCGGCCTTCGAGTCGTTCCCGTTCTCTTGGAGCATCAGCGTCTGCGAGGTCAGGTTCTGTCCGACCGCGGTCGTGAACCTGCGCGTCCGATCGGCCACCGCGGTCGGCTTCTGGGGACCGCTCTCAGGCTTCTCGAAGAAGACGCCGTACCCGACGACCTCGAACACCTGCTTGTTGAGACCGTGCTTCGCGTCCTTCACGCCGTCGAGGTAGCCCTCGGGCGGCAGCTGCGCAGGATCGGCCGCCGTGTACGGCTCGTCGAGCACGACCACGCCGACGTCGTGGAGGTCGTTCAGCTGGAGCTCGCCGTCCCACTCCGGATGCGCGTGCGGCGTGCCGGCGAGCCAGCCGGGCGGCGCGCTCGTGTAGCCCGTCTGAGACATGCCGTCGCCGGCGTCGTCCGCGGCACGAGGGGTCGGCGTTGGCGCCACGGAGTCGAACGTGACGATGGTCTTGCCACGGACACCCTCGGTGCAATGGCCGGCGGTGACGAGAACGGTTTCGGAAACGAGCGTCGCCGAGCAACGGAAGCGTCCGTCGGGCTGGTAGAAGACGATCATCGCCACGTTCGGATGCTGGTTGCCGTCGAGCTCCCCGTCGGTGATCGCAGCAGCCGGCAGCGCCGCCGCCGCGAGCATCCCGACGACGAGCAACAGAAGTACGGTGACTCTCTTCACGCCAAACCCCCCTTGAGCGCGGTTCCCCCAGACGACGCTACGCAGCCTAGCGCCACCGTGCGTCGCCGCGCCATGGGCAGATCGCCGCGCGGAGCGCTCGAACTCGGGCAAAACTACGCGGTCTCTGCGGCGTGGCCGCGGGGCGCGGTTCGGTTCGGCACGCTACCCTTGCCGCGCTTCCATGCCCACGCCTCCGAAGGACATCCGCAACGTCGCCTTGGTCGCTCACGTCGACCACGGCAAGACGACGCTGGTCGACGCGATGCTCCGCGCCAGCGGCGTGATCAGGGCCGGCGCCGTGACCCCGGACCGGATCATGGACTCCGACGAGCTCGAACGAGAGAAGGGGATCACGATCTTCGCGAAGGCGGCGCAGATCCCCTGGAAGGGCCACACCATCAACCTCGTCGACACGCCGGGCCACGCCGACTTCGGCGGGGAGGTCGAACGCGCGCTGGCGATGGTGGATGGGATCTTGCTCATCGTCGACGCTTCGGAGGGCCCGCTCCCCCAAACCCGTTACGTGCTCGGGAAGGCGTTGCACCGCGGCCTTCCCTCGATCGTGGTGCTGAACAAGGTCGACCGGAAGGACGCCCGCACGTCGGAGGTCCTGGACGAGGTCTACCAGCTCTACTTCGATCTCGAGGCACACGACCATCACATCGACTTCCCCGTCCTCTCCGCGATCGCGAAGGAAGGACGCGCGATGCGCGACGTCGGTCTGCCGCCGGATGACGCGACGCTCGAGCCGTTGCTCGATGCGATCCTCGCCTCGGTGCCGGCGCCCGAAGGGGACCCCGCGGAGCCGCTGCAGGCGCTCGTCACGAACCTCGACGCGTCCGACTACCTCGGCCGCCTTGCCGTCGGGCGTGTGGTGCAAGGAACGCTGCGCGCCGACGGGCTCGTGGCGCTCTGCCGCGACGATGGCTCCACCGAACGGCGCAAGCTCACCGCATTGGAAGCGTTCCGCGGACTCGCACGGGATCGCGTCGACGAGATCGGCGCCGGCGATCTGTTCGTCGCGGCAGGGATCGCCGACGTCGAGATCGGGGACACGCTCGCCGACCTCGAGGCCCCGGTGGCGCTCGCACGACTGATCGTCGACGAGCCCGTGCTGCGCATGACGTTCGGCGTTTCCACCTCGCCGCTCGCCGGCAAGGACGGCGGGAGGTTCCTCACCAGCCGTCATCTCCGCGAGCGGCTCGCGCGCGAGGTGCTCGGCAACGTTTCGATCCGCGTGCGTGAAACCGATTCGCCGGAGGTCCAAGAGGTCGCCGGACGTGGCGAGCTCCAGCTCGCTGTCCTCATCGAAACCCTGCGACGGGAAGGCTACGAGTTCCAGGTCTCTCGCCCCGAGGTCATCACGCGGACGATCGACGGCGACCTCCACGAGCCGATGGAGCGCGGGATCGTCGACGTTCCCGGCGACCACGTCGGCACCGTCTCGCAGGCACTCGCGCCGCGCAAGGGTCGCGTGCTCGACATCAGGCCCGGCGACCAGGGCCGCTCGATCGTGACGTTCGAGGCGCCGGCGCGCGGGCTGCTCGGTTTCCGGACGCTGCTCCTGCAGGCGACGCGCGGGACGGCGCTCCTGCATCTGCACGCGGCCGGCTTCATGCCGTGGTGCGGCGAGCTGCCGCATCGCTCCGGCGGCGCTATGGTGGCCGACCGCGCCGGCAAGGCGACGGGCTACGCGCTCGACGGGCTCCAGCCGCGAGGGGAGTTGCTGATCGGGCCGGGGACCGAGGTCTACGAGGGCATGGTCGTCGGCGAGCACGCCCGGCCCGACGAGCTCGTCGTCAATGTGACCCGCGAGAAGCAGAAGACCAACATCCGCGCCGCGGGTTCGGACGACGCGATCAAGCTCGAGCCGCACCGCGAGCTCACCGTCGAGACCGCGATCGAGTTCATCGCAGGGGACGAGCTCGTTGAGGTCACGCCGGGATCGCTGCGGGTGCGGAAGCGGCTGCTCGACCGCCGCGTTCGCGAGCGCGCCGCGAAAGCGAATGTCTAGACGGCCGGCTCGAGGATGACCAGCGGGATGTCGCGGTCGGTGCGACGCTGGTAGGCGGCGTAACCGCCGTACTTCTCGGTCACCTTCGGCCACAGTCGCGCCTTCTCGTCGATCGAGGCGACGTGCGCCTTCATCTTCCGCGTCGATCCGCGCATCGTGACCTCGACCGCGGGGTTGTCGCGCAGGTTGAGGAACCAGGTGGGGTGCCGGTTGTCTCCACCGTACGACGCGACCAGCACCAGCGTGTCCCCCTCCTGGACCGGCGAGGTCAACATCGTCGTTCGCAGCTTCCCGCTCTTACGACCGATCGTGCCGAGCATCAGCACGGGCATGCCGAACCCCGTCCCGCCGATGCGCCCCTTCGTGGCACGGAAGAGCTGCTCGTGGCTCCGTGAGAGGATCCGAGCGGCGAGATCCTTGACGTTGGCCCAGGGCGATTGCACGGCGCCGATGCTATCGCGAGCGGCCCGAGCAGGAGAATCGCGCTCCGAGCACGAACGCCCAGCCTGTGAAGGCTCGCCTCCTCGTCCTCTCCGTGCTGACCGCAGCGGTCCTTCCGGCTTCGGGCGTCGTCGCCGCGCCGTGCGTGCAGAGTCCCCGGCTCCCGGACAACCCCCTGTTCGACATGCAGGAACGGCGCTTCGGCTTCCACGATGAGGAACTGATCATCTGCTCGCCGGGCGCCACGAGCGGAGTTCACATCGCGGCGCGTCTCTGGGTGCCCGCGGGCTGCCCCGGAATCGGCGGCTGTCCGGGCGTCGTGATCGCCCATGGGTTCGGGTTCAACAAGGAGGTCACGTTCGCCGACATGTTGCAGGCGGTACAGCGCGGCTTGTACGTGCTGAGCTACGACGTGCGCGGTCAAGGCATGTCCGGCGGTCAGGCGGCGTTCCTCGGACGCGACGACATCGCCGACCAAGCTGCGGTGCTCGACTGGTGGCATAACAACGTCCAACCGTCGAAGACCGCCTTCTACGGCCTTTCGCAGGGCGGGTGGTTGTCCTGGACGGCGGCCGTCTACAACTGCGGAGCCGCGAGGGCGGCCGTGTTCGATTCCACGATCCCGTGTGACGAGGGCGGCCGCTGGGTCGACGCGATCGCCCCGGTCCAGGGACCCACCGAGTACCTCGACGACGGCACCTGTCCACTCTTCGGCGTCGAGGCGCTCGCCTACTCGCGGTTCAATCCGACGCTCGTCGGCGGACTCGCGGGCTGCATCGTGAACGGCCGGCCGGGCCAGACCGGCGAGGTCTTCGTCGACATCGCGCATCGGCTCACCCGCATCGACGTGCCGGTCTACGCCATCACGAGCTTCTACGACCGACTGATCCTGCCCCAGCTCGTGACGTCCGCGTACGAGGAGCTGGCCGCGCTCGCGACCCAGCCCGGCAGCGCGATCTACGGCAAGGACGTGCGGCTGCTGATCTCCAACGACGGCCACGGGGCGGTCGGCGGGAACTTCGCCGTCGTCGGCGACATCTTCTCGTGGATCGCGAGTCAGATCGGCGACGGCGCGCCGCTCCGCGACGCGAAGGTCTCGATCGCACAGGAATGGGAGGGGAACGCATTCCGCCTCGAGCACGCCTGGCCGATCCCAGACACCGAAACACGGACCCTCTACCTCGCCCGCGACGGCGCCGGTTCGCTTGCCGCCGCACCCGCCGGAACGCCCGACCAACTGCGCAACCTCCCGTACCCCGCGAGCCCGCCGGAAGCGCCCTTCGTCGGCACGCTGGTTGGGTTCAACAACGACCTGGAGGTGCCCGATGCGCGTCTCGTTTACACCACCGAGCCTCTGGCCGAAACGCTCGAGTTCACGGGCGGCCCGGCGGCGACGATCTACGTCTCGGGTACCACCGGCGGGGAAGGCCAACTGCATGTCGGCCTCGCGGAGCTCGAGCCGAACGGCTCGGCCCACGAGTTCGCGCACGCGCGCATCGGTCTCACCGATCTCGGACCGGATCCGGTCGCCGTGACGCTCCCGCTGACGATCGCGAGCCACCGCATCGACGCGGGGAACCGCCTCATGGTCGTGGTCACGTCGGCGGATGCGTTGGTGACATTCCCGGCGCGCGGACTCGATCCGTTCTACGTGCATCACGACGGCGCGGCGCCGTCGTCGATCACGGTGCCCGTCGTTCCGGTCGACCGCGTCCCGCCGGCCGGCGATCCGCCGAGCGGCGCCGGCTTCACCGAGGATCCGCTCGGCGCGATCTGTCAGGCACTCAGCCTGCCCTGCTGACGGCCGGCTGCCCGAAGGTACATCCCTCCCCGCGATCGCTCTCCGTAGGCTGGACGGAATGCCGCCCACCGACCAGATCACCGACCTCCGCGAGCTCGAAGCGCCGCAGGCATCGACCCGGACGTTCCTCACGATCCTCGCGCTCGGCATCGGGTTCGATCTCGCGTTCAACGGTCAATATCCGGGCCTATCGATGCCGATCTTCACCGTCGCGCTTTCGTACGCGCTCCGCAGCGCCACGAAGCGTTCGGCCGAGACGGACGCGCTTCTCGTCGGAGCGGTGACGCTCTCCATCTTCACGGCGCTCCGGGCGAGTGAGACGCTGATCGCGCTCGACGTGCTGGCGATCGCGGCGTTGCTCGGGCTGGCCGTCACGCAGGATGCCGGACGACTCGGCACCACGTCGATCGTCGCGCTGCTGAAACGTGTGGTTTCGCTCGCGACCCGATCGCTACACGTCCCGCGCTTCCTCGCAGCACCGCTCGGGCGGGACGTCGACCGCTCGACGCTGCGGATCGTGATCCGGACCGCTGTGATCGCGCTCCCGCTCCTCGCCGTCTTCGCCTCGCTGCTTGCATCGGGCGATCGCGTCTTCGCGCGGATGCTCTCGTCCATCCTCCCCGAGTGGAGCGCCGCCGGCGTCCTGTCTCACATCGTGCTCACGTTCGTCGGGATCGCGATGGTCGCGGTGCTGTGGCGGAGCGCGCTCGGCGACCGAACCGTCGAGCCATCGACCGAGGATCGGCAGCGTCGCGAGCTGCTCGGGTTCACCGAATGGGCGACCGTTCTCGGTGGCATCGACATGCTGTTCGCGGCCTTCGTCCTCGTCCAGATCCGATACCTCTTCGGTGGAGACGGTCGTGTGGCCGTGACGCCGGGTCTGACCTACGCGGAGTACGCACGTTCCGGATTCATCCAGCTCGCACTCGCCGCGGCGTTGACGATCCTGGTGATCCTCGCGGTGTGGGACGCAGGCACGCGCGCGACGCGGGAACAGGAGCGTTGGTTCCGGATCCTCGTGACCGCGATGGTCGCACTCACCGGCGTCGTACTCGCCTCGGCGCTCAAGCGGCTCGCCCTTTACGAGGGGACCTTCGGGTTCACGCTCAACCGCTTCTACGGCTACGTCGTTATCGTTTCGATCGGAGCGGTCCTCCTCGTGCTTGCCGCGTCGATCCTGGCTCGACGACGCGACCGCATCGTCGCCGGTTTCCTCCTTGTGGGGCTCGCCGCACTGCTCACGGTGAACCTGCTCGGCCCCGACCGGTTCGTCGCCGACCGCAACGTGGCCCGCTTCGAGGCCACCGGCAAGATCGACGCCGCCTACCTCGGGCGCGAGCTGAGCGCCGACGCGGTCCCGATCGCGGTTGATCTCCTCGACAGGCTTACGCCCATGCAAGCAGGAGAGCTCCAGGACGCGTTGTGCTCCCAGCTCGTGGATCTCAGCCCGGAGCCCTCCTGGCGCTCGCTGAACCTCGGACGCGCAGCCGCTCGGACGGCGCTCGCGTCTGCGCGGATCAACCCCGCGACCTGCGACCGGGAGTTCTGACCGCTTCTTCCGCTTTCCATCGTGAAGGGGCGGAACCGACGTGGCGCCGCCGTCGTCCAACTGCCACGCTTGCGGGAGGAGGCGACCGTGAAACGCGCTCTGATGTTGCTGCCGGCTTTGATGCTCGTACTGCCGGGCGGGACCGCCGAGGCGGCTCGCACGAAGAACGTCAAACCTCGAGCCCAGGTAACCGCGACGCCCGTGAGCGATCCCGACCGCTTCGGTCGCGTGGACGTCCTGATCCGGGTCGATGCCGTCGATGCGGACGGTCAGATCACCGAGCTCTCGATCGATCTCGGTGACGGTGTTGTGGTCTCGATGCTGCTCGCCTGCGATCCCGAAGCACCTCCGGGCACACCGGCAGCGCAGGAGCTCACATGGAAGTACGGGCCCGGGCAGTACACGATCCGAGCCGTCGCCTTTTCCACTCCCGATTGCTTCTCGGGGCCGTTCCAGCAGAGTCGTCCCGCGGTCACGAACCTGAACGTCCCCTGACGAAGTCCGCCCGGCCTGATCCAACCGCTGTGCAGGCGTCGCTGCCTCTGGCATGTGGATTTTCCGCCCGGCGGATGCATAGTCTCCCGGAACGGCCCGACCGGGAGACCATCATGACCGACGACGCGGCGCTCGAGGAAGGCCGCCAAGCGTACGGACAGCGTCGCTGGCGCGATGCCTTCTCGCACCTGAGGGACGCGCAGGCGAGCGAGGAGCTCGAGCCCGATGACCTCGCACTCCTCGCGACGGCCGCCTTTCTGATCGGCGAGGACGACGAGAGCGTTGAGGCGTTCAATCGCGCCTATCACGGCTACCTCGGACGCAGCCAGCCGGACCGCGCCGCGCGATGTGCCTGGCGGGCCGGCTTCACCTTCATGAATCGCGGTGGCGACGTAGCGCAGGCGAACGGTTGGTTCGCGCGGGGCCAACGCATCCTTGACGAGGCCGGCTTGGATACGGTCGAACGCGGATATCTGCTCTTCCCCAACGCAGCCATGACGATGTTCGGCGGCGATCCCGCACGGGCCCAAGAGATGTTCGGGAAGATCCGTGAGTACGCCGATCGGTACCGAGATCCTGACCTCACGGCGCTGAGCCGCCTCGGTGGTGGTCAGAGTCTCATCATGACCGGCCGCATACCGGAAGGCGTCGCGCTCCATGACGAGGCGATGCTCGCGGTGACCTCCGGCGAGGTGTCCCCGATGGTGGCCGGACTCGTGTACTGCGCCGTCGTTGAGACGTGCCAGCACATCCTGGACGTTCGACGGGCGCAGGAGTGGACCGCCGCGCTCAGCCGCTGGGTTGAGGCACAGCCGGATCTGGTTCCCTTCCGGGGCCAGTGTCTCGTGCACCGGGCCGAGCTCATGGCGGTGCGCGGCTCGTGGATGGAATCGTTGGGTGAGGCGGAACGCGCGCGTGAGGTCTTGTCGCGTCCGCCGCCCCATCCGGCCGTGGCCACGGCGTTCTATCAGCTCGGAGAGATACACCGGCTCCGCGGCGATTTCTCCAAAGCCGAAGATGCATACCGCAAGAGCAACGAGCACGGCCTCGCGCCCCAACCCGGATTGGCGTTGCTACGCCTCGCGCAGGGTCACGTCGACGCCGCGTCGGGGACGATCCGGCGCGTCCTCGAGGAATCACAGCCGCCCGAGCGGTGCAAGGTGCTGGCCGCATTCGTCGAGATAGTCCTCGTCGCCGGCGACGTTCCCGCTGCCATGAAGGCGGCCGACGAGCTCGCGATGCTCACCAGCGTCATCGACGTCCCCTACGTCCATGCGCTTTCGCATCAAGCCATGGGCGCGGCGCTACTCGCCGAAGGGGACCCGCAGCGCGCCCTCGGATCGCTCAGCGCGGCAGCCTCCGCATGGCACGCCCTCGATGCACCGTACGAGGCGGCGCGCGTGCGGGTCCTCAGCGCCCGGGCGTGCCGCCTCCTGGGCGACGAGGATTCGGCCCGGCTCGAGCTGGATGCTGCACGGCAGGCGTTCACCACGCTCGGTGCGGCGCCCGCCCTCGGCGATCTCGAAAGAGAGGATGGCCGGGCCGGCGCCAAGGCCCCCGGCGGGCTTTCCGCCCGCGAGATCGAGGTCTTGAGGCTCGTCGCGGCCGGCAAGACCAACCGCGGTATCGCTTCTGAGCTGGTGCTCAGCGAGAAGACCGTAGCCCGCCACGTGAGCAATATCTTCACGAAGCTCGGCGTCTCGACCCGCGCCGCCGCCACGGCATACGCGTACGAGCACGACCTGGTCTGAACCGCGCTGGGCAGGAATACCCACGCCCGCGACCTGGGCTTTTGCATAGTTTCCCCGATGCCGGGCGGCCTCTCGGGACGGTAGCGTCGCGGACAACGGACCAGGATCGGAGGACGCGATGAGCACCGAACGCTTCGACACCGTGATCGTCGGCGGGGGCCAGGCGGGCCTGGCGACCGGTTACTTCCTCGGTAAGAAGGGTCGCTCGTACGTGGCCCTCGACGCGCACGAGCGCATCGGCGACGCTTGGCGGAAGCGTTGGGATTCGCTCCGGCTGTTTACCCCGGCGCACTTCAGCCGTCTTCCGGGGATGCGTATCCCCGGCGCCAAGAACTGGGACTTCGTCACCAAGGACGCGATGGCCGACTACCTCGAGTCGTACGCAACGCGCTTCGGGATCCCCGTCCGCACGGGTCACCGCGTGGACCGCGTCTCCCGGGAGGGCGAGCGATTCGTCGTCACGGCGGGCGACCGGCGGTTCGAGGCCGACAACGTGGTGATCGCGGCCGGCGGGTACAACCTGCCCAACCTCCCGCCGTTCGCCGGGGACCTCGACCCGGGGATCGTGCAGATCCACTCGGGCGCGTACCGCTCGCCCTCGCAGCTGCGACCCGGACGTGTGCTCGTCGTCGGCGCCGGGAACTCCGGAGCAGAGATCGCGTTCGAGGTGATCCAGACGCACGAGACCACGCTCGCCGGGAAGGTGCCGGGCCAGATCCCGTTCCCGCACGGATCGCTACCGTTCCGCTTCGGGTTCCGCGTGCTCAGGTTCGCCGGACATCGCGTGATCACTCGTGGCTGGCCGGTCGGCCGCAAGATGGCGGCGAAGATGCTCGCGAAGGCCGACCCGCTGATCCGGCGGCGCGTCAAGGACCTCGACCGAGCCGGCATCGTCCGCGTGGGACGCGTCGCCGGCGTGGAGAACGGGATGCCCGTGCTCGAGGACGGCCGCGTCGTCGAGGTCGAGAACGTGATCTGGTGCACAGGCTTCGGCTACGACTTCTCGTGGATCGACCTACCGGTGTTCGGCGAGGACGGCGTTCCGGTGCACGACCGCGGTGTCGTTGCGACCGAGCCGGGCTTGTACTTCGTCGGACTCATATTCCAGCACTCTTTCAGCTCCGAGGCGCTGCCGAACCGAGGGCGGGACGCACGGTACATCGCAGAGCGAATCGCGGCGGGACGCTCGACGGCTCGCTCCTCGGAGAAGGTGCCCGCGTGACCCGTTCCGGGACGGGTCTGACATCGCGCGACCGAGAGGAACTCGTGGAGATGTTCCTCGCGGCGACGCAGGCGGTCACACCGGGCGTGACACCCGACGAGCGAACGCTCCTCCGGGATGTGGTCGACCGGATGCTTCGCGAGTGGGACGCACCTTTGAGCTGCGATTGACTACAGGGCGCGCAGCGGCGCGGGAAGCAGGGTCTCGCTCATGAGGTAACGGTCGGCCGCCGCCGCGGCCGACCGGCCCTCGGCGATCGCCCACACGATCAGGCTCTGCCCGCGGCCCATGTCGCCGGCGACGAAGACGCCGGGGACGGTCGTCATCCAGTTCTCGTCCTTCTTGACGTTTCCGCGCTGATCGAACTCGACACCGAGTTGCTCGAGCATGCCGTTCCGCTGCGGGCCGGCGAACCCCATCGCGAGCAGCGCGAGATCGCAATCGAGCTCGAACTCGGAGCCGTCGACCGGCTCGAACATCGGACGGCCGTCCTTGAAGACCGTCTCGACCTCACGTCCGTGGAGTTTACGCACGTTGCCGTCTTCGTCACCGGTGAACTTGTCGGTGCCGACGGAGAAGACGCGGTCGCCGCCTTCCTCGTGAGCGGACGAGGTCCGGAAGATCAACGGCCACTGCGGCCACGGGTTGGAGTCGGCGCGCTCCTCGGGCGGACGCGGCATGATCTCGAGTTGGTGCACCGACGCGGCGCCTTGCCGGTGCACGGTGCCGAGACAGTCCGCGCCGGTGTCGCCGCCGCCGATGATGATCACGTGCTTGTCCTTCGCCGTGATCGTCGGCGCGACGATCGTCCCCTCGACGGCCATGTTCGACGACGTGAGGTAGTCCATCGCGAAGTGGATGCCGTTCAGCTCGCGGCCCGGCACCGTGAGGTCGCGCGGGATCGTCGAACCACCGGCGAGAACGATCGCGTCGAAATCGTTCCGGAGCTCCTCGACGCTCACGTTCTCTCCGATGTTCGCGTCGACGCGGAACTCCGTCCCCTCGGCGCGCATCTGATCGATCCGCCGGTCGAGGACGCGCTTCTCCATCTTGAATTCTGGGATCCCGTACCGCAGGAGGCCGCCGACCCTGCCGGCGCGCTCGAAAACGACGACCGAGTGACCGGCGCGCGTGAGCTGTTGGGCCGCCGCCAGCCCGGCCGGCCCGGACCCGACGACGGCGACCTTCCGACCCGTGAGCACCGCGGGCGGCTCCGGCGCGACCCAGCCCTCCGCGAACGCCCGGTCGATGATCGAGACCTCGATGGCCTTGATCGACACCGCGGGGGCGTTGATCCCGAGCACGCACGCGCCCTCGCACGGCGCCGGACATAAACGGCCGGTGAACTCGGGGAAGTTGTTCGTCGCGTGGAGCCGGTCGATCGCGTCCCGCCAGTCGTCGCGGTAGACGAGGTCGTTCCACTCGGGGATCAGGTTCCCGAGGGGACAGCCGCTGTGGCAGAACGGCACGCCGCAGTCCATGCACCGGGCGGCCTGCGTCTTCACCGACACGATCGGAAGCGGGTCGTAGACCTCCTTCCAGTCGGCGAGCCGCCGCTCGAGCGGCCGGTAGTGGATCGACTCGCGCTCGTGGCGGATGAAACCGCCCTTCTCACCCATGTGCCGCCGCCATGACCGCTTCCTCGACCGACTCGCCGCGCTCCTGCGCGCGGCGAGTCGCTTCGAGGACCCGCTTGTAGTCCTTGGGCATGATCTTCACGAACGTCTCGGCGGCCTTGTACCAGTCGGCGAGGATCAGGTACGCGACACCGGAGCGCGTCGCCACGTAGTGCCGCTCGACGATGTTGCGGAGCCAGCGCTCTTCGTCGTCGTCGATCTTCTCGAGGTCGACCATCTCGGTGTTCACGTTCGCCGGGAACGACCCGTCGGGATCGTAGACGTACGCGATCCCGCCGGACATCCCGGCGCCGAAGTTGCGTCCGGTCTTGCCGAGCACGACCGCGCGCCCGCCGGTCATGTACTCGCACCCGTGGTCGCCCACGCCCTCGACGACCGCCGTCGCGCCGGAGTTGCGAACGCAGAATCGCTCGCCGACCACGCCGCGGATGAAGACCTTGCCGCCGGTCGCGCCGTAGAGGATCACGTTGCCGGCGATGATGTTCTCCGACGCGCGGAACCGTGCGTTGCGGTCCGGATAGACGACCAGCTTCCCGCCGGACAGGCCCTTGCCGAGGTAGTCGTTCGCGTCGCCCTCGAGCTCGAGCGTGATGCCGGTCGGGACGAACGCGCCGAACGACTGGCCGGCGGAGCCGCGGAAGTGGAGCTTGATCGTGTCGTGCGGGAGCCCGTCGGATCCCCAGCGCTTCGAGACCTGATAGCCGAGCATCGTGCCGACCGTGCGGTTGACGTTACGGATCGGCAGCTCGAACTGGACCGGCCGGCCGAGCTTGATCGCCGGGTCGCACAGCTCGATGAGCTTGTTGTCGAGCGCCTTCGCGAGCCCGTGGTCCTGGACGCCGGCGTTGTGGCGGATCACGTCGTCGGGGACGTCGGGGATGTGCAGGATCGGCGCGAGGTCGATCCCGTCGGTCTTCCAGTGCTTGATCGCCGGCTCGGGGTCGATCAGCTCGGCGTGGCCGATCGCCTCGTCGAGCGAGCGGAAGCCGAGCGCCGCAAGATACTCGCGAACCTCCTGCGCGACGAAGCGCATGAAAGCGATCGCGTGCTCGGGCTCGCCGTCGAAGCGCTTGCGAAGCTCGGGGTTCTGGGTCGCGATACCGACCGGGCACAGGTCGAGGTGGCAGACGCGCATCATGATGCAGCCGATCGCGACCAGCGGCGCGGTCGCGAACCCGAACTCGTCGGCGCCGAGCAGCGCACCGATGATCACATCGCGCCCCGTTTTCAGCTGCCCGTCGACCTGGACGACGATGCGATCGCGGAGCCCGTTCAGCAGCAGCGTCTGCTGGGTCTCGGCGAGGCCGAGCTCCCAGGGGCCGCCGGCGTGCTTGATCGAGCTGAGCGGCGACGCTCCGGTGCCGCCGTCGTGGCCGGAGATCAGCACAACGTCGGATTTGGCCTTGCACACGCCCGCCGCGACGGTGCCGACGCCGACCTCGGCGACGAGCTTCACGTGGACGCGCGCCTGCGGGTTCGAGTTCTTGAGGTCGTGGATCAGCTGCGCGATGTCCTCGATCGAGTAGATGTCGTGATGCGGCGGCGGCGAGATCAGGCCGACGCCCGGCGTCGCGAACCGCGTCTTCGCGATCCACGGGTAGACCTTCTGGCCGGGCAGCTGGCCGCCCTCGCCGGGCTTCGCTCCCTGCGCGATCTTGATCTGGAGGTCGTCCGCGTTGGCCAGGTACAAGGACGTCACGCCGAAGCGCGCGGACGCGACCTGGCGGATCCGGCTGCGTCGCGAGTCGCCGTTCGGGTCGAGCCGGTCGCGCTCGGCGTCCTCGCCGCCCTCGCCGGAGTTCGAGCGGCCGCCGATGCGGTTCATCGCGATCGCGAGCGTCTCGTGGGCCTCTTGCGAGATCGATCCGTAGCTCATCGCGCCGGTCGCGAACCGCCGGACGATCTCCTCGATGGGCTCGACCTCGTCGATCGGCACCGGTGGGCGCAAGCCCTCCTTGATCCCGAAGAGGCCGCGCATCGTCGCGAGGTCGCGTGCCTGGTCGTCGACGGCCTTCGAGTACTTCTTGAAGACGTCGTAGCTCTCCTCGCGCACGGCTTGGCGGAGCAACGCGATGACCTCGGGGTTGAACAGATGGGTTTCGCCCTCGCGGCGCCACTGGTAATGGCCGCCGACCTCCAGCCCCCGGTGCGCACGCATCGTCGGTCGCGTCGGGTAGGCGATCGCGTGACGCGCGGCGACCTCGCGCGCGATGCCGTCGAGATCGATGCCGCCGAGCCGGCTGACGGTTCCGGTGAAGAACTCGTCGACGAGCTCTTGGGACAGGCCGATCGCCTCGAACACCTGCGCGCCGGTGTACGACGCGACGGTCGAGATGCCCATCTTCGACATCGTCTTGAGCACGCCCTTGCCGAGGCCCTTGACGAGGTTGTAGACGCCCTTGCTCGCTTCGACGCCGGTGATCTCGCGCCGGTCGATCATGTCCTCGACGGTCTCGAACGCCAGGTAGGGGTTCACCGCGCCGGCGCCGTACCCGATCAAGCACGCCATGTGATGCACCTCGCGCGCGTCGCCGGTCTCGATGACCAGCCCGACGCGGGTCCGCGACTTCTCGCGGATCAGGTGATGGTGCACCGCCGAGGTCAGCAGCAGCGACGGGATCGGTGCGTTCTCCGCGTCGGAGCCGCGGTCGCTGAGCACGATGATGCGCACGCCGCCCTCGATCGCCTCGCTGACCTCCGCGCAGATCTTCTTCAGAGAGTCGCGCAGGGCCGGCCCGCCTCCCGAAACCGGGTAGAGGCCGTGGAAGATCTGGGCGCGGAAGCCGGGGAGGTTGCCGTCCTCGTCGATGTGGATGATCTTCGCGAGCTCGTCGTTGTCGATCACCGGGTAGGACAGCACGACCTGGCGGCACGACGCCGGGCCCGGCTCGAGGAGGTTCTGCTCGGGGCCGAGCGTCGAACCCATCGCGGTGACGAGTTCCTCGCGGATCGCGTCGAGCGGCGGGTTGGTGACCTGGGCGAAGAGCTGGCGGAAGTAGTCGAACAAGAGCCGCGAGCGGTTCGACAGCGCGGCCAGCGGGGCGTCGTTGCCCATCGAGCCCACCGGCTCGACGCCGGCTTGGGACATCGGGCCGATGAGGATGCGAAGGTCTTCCTCGGTGTAGCCGAAGGTCTGCTGGAGCTTGAGGACCGACTCGTGGCTCGGGATCTCGCGCGTGCGCGTCGGAAGCTCGCGCAGGTGGACCAGCCCGGCGTGGAGCCAGTCGTCGTACGGGAGCTGCGCGGCGAGTTCGTCCTTGATCTCGTCGTCGCCGACGATCCG
>DATFGK010000029.1:0-15047 GCA_035249485.1 Actinomycetota bacterium
AGCGCCGAGGCGGCGAGCACGATCAAGAACAGCGTCCGGTTGATCGTCCGCTGCGCGTCGGCGAGGAGGACCGCCGGGCGCGACGCCGCGAGGACGCCGACGACCTGCGTTCCTTCCTGCGAGAGGATCGGCGCGTACACCGTGAACGATCGCTCGCGGCCCGCAGTCGAAGTCGTTCTGAGGAACCCGCCCTCCTCTTCGACCGTCCTGCGGACGCCGTTGCGCAGGGTCCCCCGACTCAGCCCGCCCGCATCCATCGGATCGGCGTACGTGGTGGAAACGATCTCGCCGCCCTTGAGAACCGTGATGTTGGCCTCGGCGCCCACCGACAGGTTCAGCAGGAGTTCGCGGTCGAGGTCGAAGCCCACGATGACCCCGCCGATCGTGTCCGAGCCGCTCCGAACCGGCGCTGCACCGACCGCGGCGATCTGGTTCAGGTCGACCGAGAGGATGTCGGCGGCCTCGACGGGCGAATCCGCCATGGCCTGCTGTACGACGGTGCTGCCGGTCAGCGCGATCAGCTCGACCGGCGTGAGTCTCGGGAAGGTCGGCGCGGGAGCCTGCGCCGTACCCGGCTTCTCGCGGACGGAGTCGATCACGCGGCCCTGCTCGTTCAGGAACACCAAGAAGTCGGCGTCGAGCGGAAGGATCACGCGCGCCTGCGGATTCTTGAAGAACAGCGCCGATGGCTGAAGTTCGCGATCGGCCTGATCCCTGATCGAGCTCCACTCCGAGTCTACCAAGCCGGCGATCGTGCTCGAGACACGGATCGCCTGCTCGACCTTGGTGGCGAGCGCGCGTTGCTGCCCGGCCGCCACAGTCTGGAGCCTGCGAAGCTCTCCGTCTTCGAGCTGGCTCCCGATCACCGTCGTAAGCGCCCCAGCAACGACCGTCGCGAGGAGTACGAGTGCGGCGACGAAGACGGCGACGAACCGGAGCCGTACGGACCGCATGAACGACGTCCAGAGCCAGCGCGCGAGCAGGAGCGCTCCCGCGGCCCGTACCGCATGCGAGATCACGAATGCCGCATCGCCTCCCGTCTCCTGCGACGCGGCCAGGGCAGCCTCACCGGCGGCGAACATCGCGAATGCGCCGGCGAGGAACAGCGACGAAGCATCACGCCCTTTCCGCCGTCCGGCAAGCAACCTCGCCGAAGCGACGATCGCGAAGAATGCCGGGAGCGCCGCCCATCGCGCGTCGCTGCCGGTGAAGAAGATGGCCGGCATCCCACTGATGGGCTCGGGCTTCAGCGAGAGCGCCAGCAACCCGAATCCGATCGCGCGCAGAACGATGACCGCGATCTCTCCGTCGCCTTCGACGACGAGTGCGCCGTGCACGATCTGCGCCGCGACGAGCGTCGCGAAACCGACGCACCGGACCCACGCCCAGCGTCCGACGCCTTCCTTCACGCCGCGGAGAGCGTCGGCGGCCGCGCCGGCGCACACCGCGAGGATCAGGAACTCGGCGGCGAAGTGAAAGGGCGCAGCGAGCTGGCCATCCATATGACCAGGATTATCCTAAGTTCGACGACCTTCACCCATGACCTCGGCGGGCTATTTCGCTAGTCAAAAGGGGCTATGACTTTCGCCCCGGTCCGTCACTGCTTGTGTCGGTTCCGGACCCGCCCCGCCGGTGGGTAAACCCTAGCAGCGGCCCGAGCGCTGTAGGAGAGGAAGCATTGCGTGGGGTGGGCAACCGATCTATCTGGAGGAGGGAACGACGTGAAGCGGATGCGTGGAGCGGTTCTTTGGCTGGCTGCGATCTTCGTCATAGCGACGTCTGCGTTCGGATACGCGCAGGTCGGTGAGAACCACGGCGCCGACGTTTCCGCCGTCGCGAAGCCGACCGCTCCGCCACAAGGATCCGATCACGGGAAGGCCGTCAGCGAGGCCGCCAAGGGCGCCGAAGTCGCCGCCGAGGACGCCGACGGCGAGTCCGGCGAGCGCAAGCTGAACCACGGCTTCTACGTTTCCCAAGCCGCGCAATGCGAGGATGTCGACGATCCCGAGACCGAGGCCAGCCCCGACTTCACCGCGCCCGAGGACTGCACCGGTGCCTCGCACGGCGAGTACGTCTCATCCGTCGCAAAGTCCTCGGCGGGCAAGAAGGCGAAGAAGAATGCCGAGTAATTCCCGCGGCTAGGCCGCGGCCGGGACGACGCGGCCGAGCTTCCGCAGCGCGATGATCGCTTCCTCGAGCGTCGAGACGCCGATGATCTCGACGTCCGACGCGACGCTGCTGGCCTGAGCGACCTCGTCCTTCGGGACGAGGAAGACGTCGGCGCCTTCACGTTCCGCAGCGCGGACCTTGAACTCCACGCCGCCGACGAGGCCGACGGTTCCATCGATACCGATCGTGCCGGTGACCGCGATCCGGTGACCGCGCGTGAGGTCCTCTTCCGTCAGCGCGTCGGCGATGGTGAGCGCGAACGCGAGCCCCGCGGACGGTCCGCCGATGTTCTGCGAGTCGACGTTGACGCTGAGCGGGAGGCGGAAGGCCGGCCCGAGCTCGGCGCCGATCACCGGATGAGGCGGGGTTCCGTCGCCGGTGGGCGACGCGATGGTGCGGAGCTCGACCGTGACCTCCTCCTTGGCGCGGATAACGTGGAGCGTGTGCGTCGTGCCGATCGGCTTCGCGGTGATCTGCTTGACGAGCGCCTCCGGGTCTCGCACCGCTACCCCGTTCGCGGCGGTCACGATGTCCCCCGCGCGCAGCTTGCCGGCCGCAGGGAAGCCCTGCGCGACCGCGATGACGAACGCGCCACGGATCGGCGGCGTATCGATGCCGACCGCACGCAGCGCCGCGATCACGGCCGCGTACTTGCTCTGCTCCATGTCGAGCGCGTTGAGCTGATCCTGCTGCTGATCGGTAAGCCCCGGCTGGATGATGACGTTCTTCTCCACGACCGACACCGCCGGATCGACCCACCCGACGAGCGCCTCGAAGATCGTCACCGGCCGGGACGAGACGGCGACGGTCGTCAAGAAGAACACGCCCGACGACGGATAGGTCCGCTCGCCGTCGACGCTGACGAGCTGCGAGACGTCCTTCGCCGGGCCCGGCCCGAGGCTGTAGTACGGGATCGTCACGTAGGCGCCGACCAGCCCGATGCCGACGCCGAGCACGAGGACCACGACGGCGAGCCGCCACCAGCGCTTCGACTCGGGTGGCGTGGGTTCCGGAAGCTGCGGAGGGCGATCCATGGTGGTGGCCGGGCCGGGCCGGAATCCTACCGGAGCGACCTGAGAGCGGTCTGAACGTCCGGCCATGCTCGAACGCGGGTTGCGACGTGGAAAGATATCTCGCAGATGGATGCCGACACGATCAAGGTCGCGGTGGCGGGTGGCGTCACCCTCATCACCTCGTTGCTCGTCCTGTGGGCCGGTTTGCCACGGTCGGATGAGGTTGCCCCCACGACCGACGCTGCGCCCGTTGAGCCGGAACGGTCGGCGCCGGCGATGCGCGAGGCCGCTGCCTCAACGGCTGCGTCGACCATGCCCCACCGCCCGCGGATCCTCACTGGAGAGCCTGGGATCGCCGAGCAACGCAAGCCCGCGCCGCGGCGCGCGCTCAAGCTTGTCGCGGGCATCACGGCGCTCGCGGTGGCAGGGGCCGTCGGTTTGCTCGCGTTCGTGCGCGCGCTGATCTCGATGTTCGATTCGATCGGCGGCTGAACGGCGGCGCTACTGCGGCCGCGTGATCACGCGGACGAACGGGTGCGCGACCCCGACCAGCATCGCCATCGCGGTCGCGATCAGCACGAGCGTCTTACGCGGTGCGGGTTGGTCGCCCGACGGGAACGCCGCCGCCAGGAGCAAACCCGTGCTCGATGGCGCCGGGGTCGGCGAGACGACCGCACCCGGCCGCGTCGCCGCAGGCGTTGGCGTCGCTGCGGCGGTGACCTTCTTCGGGGGGGCACTCTTGTTCGGAACCGGCTTCGGCGCGGGCGGAGGCGCCGGTGCCGTCCCGACCGCCGCGGCTGCGTCGACGCGTCCGTGCCCGGTCGCCGAGTCCCAACCCGTGGACCCGAGATCGCGCGCGGTCGAAAGGATGCGCGAGGCCGCGGCGGTCGAGGAGTAACCCTTCGCGCGCAGCAGTGCGGCCACGCCCGACACGTGCGCGACCGCCATCGATGTCCCGCATCCCGCACCGTACCGGGATCCGTTGTTCCACCACGTGCTGACGACCGGGTCGTTCGGCTGGCAAGCGCCCGACGTGGCGTTGCTCGCGCTCCCGCCGCCCGGCGCGAGCACGTCGAGCCCTTGCCCGTAGTTCGAGTATGCCGCCCGCTTGTCGCCCGACGTGCTCCCACCGACGACCAGCACGCCGGCAACTTGCGCGTCGTAGGACGTCTTCGACTTGCCGCCGGCCGCGGAGAAATCGTTGCCGGCCGCGACCGCGACGAACCGCCCGGCGTTCGCCGCGTCCTTGATGGCGTCATCGAGATCGGAGTTGGAGAAGAAGTCAATGGGAAGCTGGATCCCGCCCGACGATGTCTCGGCGAGCGACAGGTTGATGATGTGTGCGCCGTGGTCGACGGCCCAGCGGATGCCGTCGGCGACGTCCTCCGGCTCGCCGACCCCGTCGGCCCTGAGTACCTTCACCGGCATGATCTTCGCGGAGGGCGCGACCGAGGCCACCCCCTGGCCGTTGCCGGTGGCGGCCGCCACGATCCCCGCCATGAAGGTGCCGTGACCGTTGTCGTCTTGGGCGGACCCACCGTCCACGATGTTGACGCCGGGCACGAGCCGGCCTTGTAGGTCCGGGTGGGACAGATCGACGCCGGTATCGACGATCGCGACGACGACACCGGCGCCCTTCGACGCCGGCCACGCCTTATCGGCCCGGATCTTGGAGAGGTTCCATTGCTGCCCACTCTCCCAGGCGGGATCGTTCGGAGCAGCCCAGGCGAACGGCGCCGCCCCCACGAGGAGGACGAGGCCGCCCAGCACGGATCCGATGAGACGCCGCATCTCCATCACACTAACGACGAGGACCGGGAAGAGGTACCGGTCTTTCCCCTAGTGTCCGTCTCTACCGGAAAGCCCGTTCCGGTTCGTTCACGAGCCCTTGGCCCCGCATCCGCTCGATCTCCTCCAGGGCCTTCGCGGCTCCCAGGCAGACGGTCTCGAGTGGGTTGTCGACGAGGTGTACCGGGATTCCGGTCTCGGACGCGAGACGCCGGTCGAGCCCCCGCAACAGCGCGCCGCCACCCATGAGGTGGATGCCCGTGTCGAGCACATCGTGCGCCAGCTCCGGCGGCGTCTCGGCGAGCGTGGTTCGTACGGCCTCGACGATCACCCGCGTGGCGTCGCCGAGCGCGCGGCGGATCTCCTCGCTCGACACGATGACGGTCTTCGGAGCGCCGCTGTCGATCTCGCGGCCGCGGACCTCGGCCTTCTCCTCGTCGTCGAGCGGCGACGCGGAACCGATCGCGATCTTGAGCTGCTCGGCGGTGCGCTCGCCGATCGCCATCCCGTACTCGGTGCGCATGAACCGCGAGATCTCTTCGTCGAGGTCGAAGCCGCCGACCTTGATGGTGACCCTAGCCACGATCCCCCCCATCGAGATCACCGCCACCTCAGTGGTCCCGCCGCCGATGTCGACGACGAAGGTACCGGTCGGCTCGTCGATCGGGAGCTCGGCGCCGATCGCGGCGGCGATCGGTTCTTCGATCAGCCACACCGAGCGCGCGCCCGCCTGGATCGTCGCTTCCTCGACGGCGCGGCGCTCGACCATCGTGGCGTTGGACGGGACGACGATCAGCGTGCGCGGCTTGACCAGGCGCCCGGCTCCGACCTTTCGCAAGGCTAAGCTCAGCAGCCGCTCGGTCAGCGCGAAGTCGCTGACGGCTCCGCGGCGCAGCGGCTGGAACGTCACGACCGGGTCGGACCCCTTCGCGGCCGCCTGCCAGGCCTCCTCACCCATCGCGAGCACCTCTCCGGTGCGTTCGTTGAGGGCGATCAGGGTCGGTTCGCGCAGCACGATGCCGCGGCCCTGTGCGAACACGAGCGTGTTCGCAGAGCCGAGGTCGATGGCGAGGTCGCGCGACATGGTTCGAACCTTCGTGCGTTCGTGCGGACGCGGCAGTATAGGCGCGCGACCGGCTCTGCTACGATTTCGCGCGCGATGCCCGGCGTACGCACCCACCCGCTCGACCGCACCGACCAGGAGCTCCTGAACCTCATCCAGGTGAACTTCCCGGTCGAGTCGCGGCCGTTCGACGTTCTCGCCGGCAAGCTCGGGATCGAAGAGTCCGAGGTGCTCGAGCGGCTGGACGCGTTGAAGAGCGCGAAGATCATCCGCCAGATCTCGGCCATCTTCGACACCCGCGCGCTCGGCTACAAGTCCTCGCTGGTCGCCACGCGCGCCCCCGACGACCGCGTCGACGAGGTCGCGCGCGTCATCAACGACCACCCCGGCGTCTCGCACAACTACCGCCGCGATCACGAGTTCAACATCTGGTGGACCATCGCCGTCCCGCCGACGTCATCGCTCGAGGACCACGTCCAAGCCGTCCACGACATCGCCGGCGGCGAGGCCACGCGGCTGATGCACACGATCCGCATGTTCAAGATCGGCGTCGACCTCGACATGACCGGCAAGCGCTCCGCGGATGCGAAGACCGTGATACCCGCCTATCGTCATTCACCGAAGGCCGGCGAGCCGCTCTCCGACGACGAGGTCGCGATCCTGCGTGAGCTCCAGGAGGACATCACGCTCGAGCCCGCGCCGTTCGCCGGCATGGCATCCCGGATCGGCATCACCGAGCAGGACGTGCTGGATGCCGCCCATCGCTTCGTCGCGGAGGGTCGCATGCGCCGTTTCGCGGCGGTCCTGCATCATCGCCAGGCCGGCTTCGTCGCCAACGCGATGAGCGTCTGGCGGGTACCCGAGGAACGCATCGAAGAGGTCGGCAACGCGATGGCCGGGTTCGCCGCGGTCTCGCACTGCTATCAGCGGCCGACCTACCCCGATTGGCCGTACAACGTGTTCGGGATGCTCCACGGGCGCACGAAGGAAGAGTGCGAGGAGTCCGCAGACGCGATCGCGCGCGAGACCGGCGTGAGCGAACACGCGATGCTCTACTCGACCAAGGAGTACAAGAAGATCCGCGTCCGCTATTACACGCCCGAAGAGTTCGAGTGGGAGCGCAAACACCTCGGCGGGAACGGCGCGCGCGCCAACTAGCCCTCCTTCGAACGCTTCCGGGACCGCCGCACCAGCCCCAGCGCGCCGACGACGCCGAGCATCGCCGCGGCGCTCTTCGCGAGATCGTCCTTCCGCATCCGGGCCCGGCCGACCGCGATCCAGGGCCGGTGCGCCTCGATCGCTTCGGTGAGCGTCTCCTGGTTCCCGTGCCCCGGCGTCCACCCGGCCGCTTTCAGCTTCGCGTTGTCGACGACCCACGGGTGCATGACGAAATGGAGTTCCCCGGGCGGCGCTTCCGCGACGCCGACCTTCCAGAGCCGTTCGGCGAGCGCGAACGCGACCGCCTCCGGTAGCTCGACCCGCTTCTTCCCTGCGATCGCGAGCACCTCGTCGGAGGTCATCCAGCCATCGGCGGAGACGTTGAACGCGCCGGGCATGTCGCGTTCGATCGCGAAGTGGATCGCCGAAGCCACGTCTTCCTCGTGCACGAGCTGCAGGGGCGGCTCGTAGCCTTTCACGGTCGTGACGCGCGGCGCCTCCAGCATGCGTGAGATGAAGTTCTGGACGTTGGGTCCGAAGACGATCGCCGGGCGCAGGACGGTCACGACGACCTCGGGATGATCCTCCTGGAAGGCCTCGATCATGCGCTCGGCTTCGAGCTTGTGCCACGCGTACGCGAAGTCCGGGTTCGCCCGCAGCGGCGACGACTCGGTCAGCGGGAAGTCGTTGTCGGGGTGGGCGCCGTACACGGTCGCGCTGGAAACGTGGATGAGCTTCCGCACGCCCGTCGCACCGGCCCCTTCGAGCACATTGCGGGTTCCGTCGACGTTGATCGCCCGCGTCAGCGCGGCGTCGCGTATCGGCTCGAACTGGAACGCGAGATGGACGACCACATCGACGCCGGGGAGGATCTTCACGAGGCGTGCATCGCGCACGTCGATCTGGTGGAACTCGAGCTTCGGTGACCCGGCGTGCGGTTCGGCGACGTCGAGCCCGACGACGCGCTCGACCATCGGGTCGTCGTCGAGTGCACGTAGCAGGCGCCGGCCGAGATAGCCCGACACGCCCGTGACGGCGACGACCTGCGCGTTCCCCGCCCCCGTCGGCATCGCTCGCATGATAGCCCCGCTGTCGCCGTCCTACCGGCGCTACCATGACGCCGATGCCCGACGAGCCGTTCGAGCTCCCTCCCGATCTCTTGGGACGGATCCCGTTGTTCGCGGAGCTCGCCAAGGTCCTCTCGTGGACCGGCGGCCCGGTGAACTGGGATCTCGCCCGACAGATCGCCGTCGCGCTCGCGGCCGGTGAGGAGAAGGTGCACGACGTTCCGCGCTCGGACCTCGACGAGCTCGTGGAGGCGTTCAAGCTCGCGGAGATGTGGCTGAGCGAGGGGCCCGGGATCGCGAGGCCGGCGAAGGTCGCGACCGTCGGGGCGCTGACGCCCGCACGATGGGCCGAGCGAGCTACCGTCCTGCGCGAGATCGTCGACCCGCTGGCGGCGAAGATCGTCGCCTCGGTTCGCGACCAGTCGACGCAGATCGCCCCCGAAGGCGAAGCGGCGATGCTCGGCCCGGTCATGGCGCAGATGATGCCGGTCTTCATGGGGATCCAGGCCGGGGTCGTGTTGGGGACACTCGCGTCGTCGGTGTTCGGCACCTACGACATCCCGATGCCTGTGGCGGAAGAGGGCGCGGTCGACCTCGTCGTTCCGACGATCGACTCCTTCGCCGACTCCTACGGACTCGACCGACGCGAGACCAGGATGTGGGTGACGCTCCATCACTCCGCGCACCGGAGCCTCTTCGAAGCGACCCCGGGGGTGTCGGCGCAGTTCTTCGCGATGTTCCACAACTACGTCGCCGCGTTGCAGGTCGATCTGTCCGGCGCGTTCGACCGGCTGCAATCCCTCGACGTCACGAGCCCGGAGCGTCTCCGCGAGGCGATGGAGCAGGAAGGTTTCTTCGGTCTCATCGATTCGCCCGCGGCGGCCGAGGCACTCGCCAAACTTCAGCGCTTCCTCGCTGTGCTCGAAGCGTTCGCCGATCGCGCGGTCGACGCGGCCGCGTCGCGACTCCCGTCGGCGCCGAGGATCGCCGAAGCCATGTCCCGCCGCGCCTCCGACTCGGGGCCGGGCCAGAAGATGTTCCAGCGCTTCATCGGCGTCGACGTTCCGCAAGACTTGATCCGTACCGCCGACGCGTTCTGTCGGGGCGTGCTCGTCGCCGGCGACTGGCCGGCGCTCTCGCGGCTGTGGGAAGACTCCGAATCGTTGCCGACGCTCGAGGAGCTCTCCGAGCCGAGCCTGTGGCTCGGGCGGATCGCTACGTAACCTTCAAGCCGAACCGCCAGCGCGCCTCGGACGACTTCCAACGCACGAACAGATCGACGAGGTAGCGACCCTGCCCGAGGCCGTGGTCGAACACCATCAGCGTGCTCGGGGTGAGCGTGACGGTGCCGGGGTCCTCCGACGAGGTTGCGCGGATCTCCGCGACCGCCGTCTGCGGCGTCTCCCCAAGTGTGAACACGACGAACGCCCCGGTCGGCGCGGTGAGGTAGTCGGGAGCCGTGGGCGACGAGACGACGCACGACGACTTGCAGTAGCGCGTGAGCTGTCCGGTCACCGAGCGCGTGCCGGCGAACATCCGGGCCGGGGACGGCGTCTTGACCTTCCCGGCGGCGACCGTCGGCCTCGAGCCGGCAGACGCCGCAGCGGCCGGTGTCCCGACGTCGAACGTACCCGCGCCGGACTCGTCGCCGCCCCCACACGCGGCTGCTGTGAGCGCGAGAGCGACCGCCGCGAACGTGAGACGGTGGGAGGTCACGCGGCCACGATAACGCGTACACTCGGCGCCGTGGCGGAACCATTCGTCCCGCTGACGAACGCTCAGCGCGCGGCCTTGCTCGGGCTGCTCTCGGACCTCCCGGCCGATGACTGGGCACGTCCGACGGCGTGCCGGGATTGGCCTGTGCACGACGTCATAGCGCATCTCGTCGAGGGCGAGCTGCTCTTCGGCCGGATCTATCGCGGCGAGCTGCCTGGCCTCACGCGGGCCGACGCCGACCCGCAGGCCGGCGTGGACAGGTGGACGCGTGCCGACGGCGAGACGCTGCGGTTCTCGCTATGGCACCACGGCTCGGCCACGCAGCGCGTGATCGATTCGCGATCGGACGAGTCGTGGAGCCGCGACCTTACGATCTTCGAGCGATCGGCGCAGCTGCGCGATCTCCTTCGGCTCCATTTCTTCGATCTCGCGCTCCACTCGCTGGACGTCACGGCCGCTCTTGGAGCGCCGACCCTCTGGGGGGACCGCGTTCCATCGATCGTGGAGTTCAGCGTTCACAGAGCTCCGGACGTCCTCACCGCCGCCGGTACGGCGTCGCCCGATCCGGTGCGCGTTGATGTCGAGGGCGCCGGCGCGTGGACGCTGGAGCAACGATCCGGGACCTGGGAGGTCGGCGATGCGGCGGCGAAGCTCGCCTGGATCACGGACCCCGAGACGTTGGTGCTCGCGACGACGGGACGGCTCGAGCCGGCGGCAGCGCTCGAGCGATCCAAGGTCGACGGCGATCCCGCGGCGATCGCGGACCTGATCGCCGGATGGCAGGTCAAGTCGGGCTAATCGCCCTCGATCCCACGCGCGATCAGATACCCGCGAGCACGCTCCGACAACGGATAGCGTTTCACGAGCTTCCAGAACCACGGAGAATGGTCCGGCACCCGAAGGTGAGCGAGCTCGTGAACGATCACGTAGTCGCGAACCCAGTCGGGGAACTCCGCCAGCCGGTGCGAGAGCCGGATCGTGCCGTCCGCGGGCGTGCAAGAGCCGTACCGGTCACGCTGGTTGGCGACGTAGCGGATGCTCCGGAGCCTGGGCCGGCCGTCGAAGTATCGGTCGTGGAGCTCCTGGGCGCGCCGCTGGAGGTCTCGCTTCTCATTGAGGCGACGGACGTGCTCCGACTCTTCGATCCGCTCGACCATCTCGCGGACCCAGCGCCGCGCCTCGGAGCGAGTGAGCGTTGCCGGCAGACGAACGACGACCTTGTTCCCGTCCTTGACGGCCTCGACCGTCTTCCTCCGACGGGGACTACGGACGACCTGAACCTTGACCCTCAAGGGGATACACCTCGCCACTGCCTATGGGGAGACGCCTCTGGAGGCGTCTTCTCTACCCATGATAACGCCCGGTGCAAGCCCCCCGACTCGAAGGTAACCGGCTCGTTACGAGGGACCGGAAGATCCGGCCGAGAAGGAACCCCGAGGGCGCCCCGGAAACGCCGAATCGGTCAGCCGAGGAGCTCGGCCAGGCCCAGGTGCCGGTGGTCCGACGTGCCGTGATCCCTCAGGTGGTGCTCGGCGGTGTCCTCGTCGGAAAAGGCGGATTGAACGACTTGGACGAGCACCCCGTGCCCGTCGCGAGGGTGGATGAACGCTTCCTTCCACGAGGGGTGCTCGATCGAGACGTTGACCGGCTCGATCCCCTGCGACTCGAGATGCGCGATCGCCGCGACGATATCTGGAACCTTCAACGTGAGGTGGTGAACGCCCTCGCCGCGCTTGTCGAGGAAGCGCTGGACGAACCCGTCGCCGCCGATCGGCGTAACGAGCTCGATCTTGCCGCCGTGCGGGAAGCGGAACTGTGCCCACCGGAACCCTTGTCGCACGTTGTCCCCTGCGAACAGGAACGTCGCACCGAGCGCGTCGACGAAGAACGGCTTCGCCGACGCGACACTGTGCACCGCGACCGCGACGTGATCGATCTGCGCGTCGAGCATGGCGGCGAAGCGTGTCACACGACGCGCGCGTAACGCAACAGAGTTATCCGTCATCGATCGCGAACGAAACCGAAATCACGAGCGTCGGCGTGAAGAAAAAACTTGTGGTGATGTTGGTCACGCGTTCACACGCGCTACCAGCGCTTCGTCGAAGCGACCTGGTGTTTTGCCGATATTGACATGACGCACCGTCGCAGATAACTTTCGGCGCCGCGGAAGGCCCCGTTCGGCTGAGTAGAGAACGCCGGTGAAAGGGGAAGGCACCGGCGGCCCCAAAGGTCGATCGGGGCTTCCGCGTTTTCCATTGCTCGTCGCTCGACGACCGTTTCGCTCGCATGTGTCGCGCTCCGCTACCATCGCGCCGATGCTCGATCCCGCGCTGGAACCGGCCGTACGGAAACGTTTCGGTTCGAGCAAGTTCGCGCAGTGGATGGGACTCTCGCTGGTCGGTCTCGGCGACGGCACGAGCGAGGTGCGCCTCGATCTCGAGGCCCACCACTTCAATCCGGGCGGGATCGTCCACGGCGGCGTTCTCGCGACGTTGCTCGACGGCTGCATCGGTCTTGCGCTGCGAACGAAGCTTGGGATGGACAAGGACCACGTGACGGTCGACCTCAACGTCCAATACATCTCCGCGATGCGCGCAGGAGCGCTCATCGGACGCGGGAAAGCGGTTCGCGTCGGCGATCGCGTCTCGCACGGCGAGGCGGAGCTCACCACCGAGGACGGACGGCTCGTCGCGAAAGGCTCGGCGACGTTCCTCGTGATCCCCGCGCGCCGGCGCGACGAGCGGCCGCTCGGCGGGGACGCCTAACGGCCTTCGAACCGGGGAGGCCGCTTCTCCTTGGCCGCGTCGAGACCCTCGCGAAGGTCGGCGGTTCCCATCGTGATCGGCTGCGCGAGCCCCTCGTATTCGAGCATCGTCTCGAGGTCGGTTCGCTCCGCCAGATAGAGGGCGCGCTTGACCATCCCCATCGGTATCGGGGCGTTGCCGGCGATCTCGCGGGCGAGGCTGCGGGCTTCCTCCAACAGCTCGCCGCCGGGAACTGCGTGATTGACCAGACCGAGCCGCTCGCTCTCGCGACCGTCGACCGTCCGCGCGGTGAAGAACAGCTCCGCCGCCCGTGCGGTCCCGACGAGCCGCGTGAGGAGATAGGTGGCCGCCATCCCCGGATGCATCCCGAGCCGGAGGAACCCGGTCGACAGCTTCGCGTCTTCGGCGGCGACCCGGATGTCGCACGCCATCGCGAGACACAGACCGGCTCCGATCGCCGCGCCGTTGACGGCGGCGATCGTCGGGACGTCCAGGGTCCGCACGACGAGGAACTTCGGATAGAAGGCGCGCATCTTCGTTCTGATCGACGGAACGTCCGCGCCCGGCCCCGGATTTATCCACGACAGATCGCCGCCGGCGCAGAACGCTTTCCCGTTCCCAGTGACGATGACGACCCGAATCGATGAGTCCGCACGCACGGACTCGATGGCGGCACCGAACGCTTCGGTGAGCTCCCCGGTCATCGCGTTTCGGACGTCCGGCCGGTTGAGCGTGAGCGTGACGACGCCCGCATCGTGGTGTTCCACGAGAACCGGATCCTCACTCATGTGCCCTCCGCCTGACCCGTCCGATGTTCCCGGCCGGTAACTTACAGGTCTGTAACCCCCGAGGCACCGTCCCGGTCTAATCGGGCGAGGAAAGGGGGTGACACCCTAGATGTATCACTTCGCGATCGTCGCGCTCCTCGGTCTCGCCGTTTACAAGACGGTCGAGTTCGTGCTCGGGATCCTGGGCATCGAGCTCCGTGGAGCGATCAAGACCTTCGTTACGCTCGGTTTCGGCGTCGTCGCTACGGAACTGCTGGACTACTCGGTCTTCGCCGGTTGGGGGATCGAGGTTCGTGAGACCTGGATGGGCCCGTTGTTCACGGGTCTGATGGTCGGTGCGATGACCTACGTCTGGCACGAAGCGCTCGGCTACATCGGCTCGAAGCGCGGTTCCAGTGACAGCTCGTCGGATCAGCGTACGCCCCGAGCTGCGTAGCTCAGCTCGGCGCTAAAGCGCGAGAGGGATGGGACCTTCCCCCCGTCCCTCTCGTCGTTTTCATGGGTTGAGATAGATGAAGCCGTAGCCCTCGTCCCGGAACGGGATCCTGGCGCGGGTCAGGGCGTCGTCGAAATCGCCCTTGCACTCGGGATCGCTCTCCTCCATCCCATGGTCGGCGAGGAGCGCGAATGCGGTCGTGCCCCCTCCCCAATCCATCGCGTCGAGGACCTCGCCCATCCGGCGGTCGGTGTCGCGCAGCCCCGCATGTCCGATGTCGGAGTAGGGCCCGCCGGCATGATTGGCCGCGTCCGGCAGGATCAGGTTCACCCACATGAGCGCCGGCCGGGGGCTGCCGTTCATCCCGCCCCACAGCTGCTGCGCCTGCAGCACCGCCACCGCATCCGCCGACGAGGCCCACGCGTACTCGCGCTTGAGGTTCACGAACTCCTGCGTCGCGCCGGGCAGCGAGGATGCGTCGGGCAGCGCGCCTTCGAGCGCGGGGACCTCACCACGTCGGAACAGATCGAAGGTCGAGTATCCGGCGCCGCGGTCCGTCGGCTCGTTGACAGCCGCCGTGAAGCCGCGAGACCTTGCGACGGCCTCGAAGATCGTTTCGGCGTCGTCGCGGAGCTCGTTGCGCGCGAGGTGCCAGGTCTGCGGCGCGTTCGTGATGATCTGCCGGCCGGTCACCCGGTCGTAGTAGGCGTTGTGCAGGATCCCATGGTGTCCGGGATGCAGCCCGGTGATGGCGGAGGTGTGGTTCGCGAGCGTCACGGTCGGGAACGATGCGAGCAACCCGTGGCCGAAGGTGATGCCCGCCTGCATGAGGCGCGCGACGTTCGGTAGCTCCCCCGCGTCCGCCATCGCGTACAGAACGTTCGCGTTCGTCCCGTCCCAGAGGAACGCTACGACGTTCCGCGGACGCTCCCGCGCGTCGAGGACCTCTTTGATCACCGCGCCGTCCTGGCGCGCGAGCATCCGCCCGTCCGGTCCGGGTCGAACGCCGGCCAGGGTGGCCAGCGTCGGCGCGACATCGACCATGCGCGCGTGCGCGGCCACGCGCCCGCGGGCTCGTACGCCG
>DATFGK010000030.1:0-2209 GCA_035249485.1 Actinomycetota bacterium
CGATCAAGCCCGCCGCGACGCCTGCCAGGCCGATGGTGGCCAGGCCGATCAGCGTTCGTCGGATCGAAGCCCGAAGCTCTTCCGTGGACAAGGTCAGTCGGATAGCGCCGACGACCTTGGGACCGTTCTGGTCGATGATGATCGGGGCGGCCGCGGCCAGGATCTCCTCGTCGAGCGTTTCGCTGAGAGCGAGCCGGGACGACGGAACCCCCTCGATCAGTGCCCGTTGGATCTCCGGTCGCCTGTCGGTCGCGTAGTTCTGCCCGAGGAGGTCCGGCCCGGTCGAGTCGCCTACCAGGGTCCCCTGCTGATTCACGACGATGATCCGGCCGGCGACCTCGTTCCGGAACAGGTCGAGGTCCTGCTCGAGCGCGGGTGACGGCTCTTGATGGGAGCCGACGGCCGCGGCGATCGTCTGCGCCTGAACCAGTGCCTGCGAGCGCAGCTCGTCCTCAGCCCGGCGCTGGAGGTTGATCGCGAGCGGAACCTCGAGCGCCACGATCACCGTCAGGAGCACGTAAGCGAACGAGAGGATGAGCCGTGCGCGCAGGGTCGTCGGAGGCTCCTACAGATCCTCGGGCGCCGCGAAGCGGAACCCGACGCGGCGGATCGTCGTGATGTAGCGCGGTTCCGCCGGGTCGTCCTCGATCTTGCGCCGCAGCCACGAGATGTGAACGTCGAGCGTCTTCGTCGAGCCGAACCAGTTCGTGTCCCACACCTCGTCCATGATCTCCTCGCGCCGCAACGCCTTGCCGGCGTTCGACATGAGCATCTGAAGCAGATCGAACTCGCGCGCCGTGAGCTCCACCGCTTCGCCGCGCTTGGTCACGGTGCGGGCCTTCGGATCGATCCGCACGTCGCCGATCGCGGTTGCGGATGCCTCGTTCTTGGCCGCCGGCGCGCTGCGACGGAGAACGGCGCGGATGCGTGCCGCGACCTCTCGCGCCGAGAACGGCTTGACGATGTAGTCGTCGGCGCCGAGCTCGAGCCCGAGGATCCGGTCGACCTCTTCGCCGCGGGCGGTCAGCATCACCACCGGAACCGACGAGCGCGCGCGGATGTCCCGGCACACGTCGCGGCCGTCTCGATCGGGCAGTCCGAGGTCCAGTAGGACGAGGTCGGGACCTTCGCGCTCGAACAGCTCCAGCGCCTGCGCGCCCGAGGATGCCACGATGGGAGCGAAGCCCTCCCGCTCCAGGTTCTCCGCGAGGGGCTCGCTGATCGCTTCCTCGTCCTCCACGACGAGGACCTTCGGTTTCGCAGCCATCGCGGAGGCGGAGCGATTCGAACGCTCGAGGGAGCTTGCGCCCCCAACGGGATTAGCAATCCCGCGCCATAGACCAGACTAGGCGACGCCTCCGTGGTTCAGCGGGGGATTGTACCGGCCGGAACCCACTCCATTCCGAACCCTGTCCGATCTTTAACCGACCCTTAAACGCCGGCTCCGTAGGGTGCGTCCGAACCGATCCCAAGGAGCCGAACCAACATGAAGACCATCGCTCGCACATTCGCGCTCGCGTCGCTGACGGCGCTGTCGCTCGTCGCCGGCTTCGGAGTCGGCCACGCCGCCACTACAACGGTCACCATCGATTCCACGCTGCATCCGAAGACGCTCACGGTTGCACCGGGCACCTCGGTGCGATGGGTCAACGCCGACGACGAGCGGCACCGGATGCGCTCGCGGATGGGACCGGTCGAATGGGACTCCAACGACATCGAGCCGGGCGACTCGTACACGTTCACGTTCACGGTCGCCGGTCAATATCAGTACATCGACGAGCGCGACGACGAGAACACCGCGTACCACGGGACGATCATCGTGACGTCGCCGTCCGGCAGCGGCGGGACGGGTGGCGGCACCGGTGGAGGAACCGGAGAGACGCAGGCGCCGGCGAGCGCGGCGATCCGGATCGTCGACAAGACGTTCACCCCGAGCACCGTAACGATCGCGACCGACGGCACCGTCACTTGGTCCAACGATGACGACGACTCGCACACCGTGAACGCGACCGCCGGCGGGTTCGCGAGCGGCACGATGAGCTCGGGTGAGAAGTACGCGCGGAAGTTCGCGTCCGCCGGCACCTTCGACTTCTTCTGCGCCATCCATCCCGAAATGAGAGGCAGCGTCCGGGTGCAGACGGCGGCCGGCTCGGTGCCGCCGCCGAAGCCGGCGACGGGCGGGACGACCGGCTCGGCCGGCACCGCGGGG
>DATFGK010000031.1:0-21063 GCA_035249485.1 Actinomycetota bacterium
CCGACGCCCCAACGGTGCCCGACGCCGACGAGCGATGGGCCGATCTCGCTCGCCAGGTGCGTGATCGCGTCTCGGATCTCCGTCATGACCGCCATGCCGACCTCCTCGCTTCCCAGGATACTTGCGAGTTGCAAGTTACTATGCGCAATCGAGTCCCGCAACCGGCGGATAGGATGCTCTCGATGGCGATCAGGAAGGGCGGGACGATCGCGGCCGGCCGAGGCCTGGCCGATGCCGCCGAGAACGAAGACGCTCCCCTTGCCCGCGCCGTCGCCAGGGTCGGCGACCGCTGGGCGTTGCTCATCGTCGACGCGCTTCGCCACGGCGGACGCCGGTTCAACGATCTGCTTTCGGAGATCCCCGGCATCGCCTCGAACGTGCTCTCCCAACGTCTGAAGCACCTCGAGGCGGAAGGCATCATCGTCGCGCGCCCGTATCAGACGCGTCCCCCACGACATGCGTACGAGCTCTCGGGAGCCGGGCGGGGGCTCGCCGGTGCGCTGCTGATGCTCGCGCAGTGGGGGTCGGCGGAGTCGGGTGAGCCGGAGAATCTCCGGCACGGAGCGTGCGGAACCGCCCTAGAAACGCGGTGGTTCTGCCCGACCTGCGAGCGCGCGGTGTCCGACGACGAGGGCGAAGAGCTGCGTTACGTCTGAGCCGACGCGCGTGCTTGCTCCTGCAAGCGCTGCGCGGTCTCGAACGCTTCGAGCTGGCGCCCCACGAGCAGACGGCGGCGGTCGACCTCTTCGCCCGTTGTGGCGCGGACGACGATCTCACGGACGTCGTGAGCGCCGAACGGCCGGATCAGCAGATCCACGGCGCCGGCCATGAACGACTCGACCGGGCCTTTCTCGTCGTCGCTTTCGAGGATCGCCACGATCGCGGTGTGCTCGCGGCCGGGCATGGTGCGGGCCTGCGAGATGACGTCGTAGGCGTTCGTGTCCTTGAGGCCCATCGCGAGGAGCACGAGGTCCACCGGGTACTTTGCGATGATCTCGAGCGCTTCGGCCCCCGTCGACGCCTCGGCGGCTCGATGGCCGTCCATATCCAGCGTCATGCGTACGATCCGCCGTTCTACCGGATTGTCGTCTACAAGCAGGATCGTCGCCATCAACGCCCTCCCCGAACCACGGTCCCCCTCTAGCGGGCCCATTGTCCTACAAGCCGGGCGCGAAAGCGAGTGCGACGTACATCACAACACGCCGCACGCTGGGCGAACGCTCCCCGTGGCCGGGCCTTCCGGGCGATTTATCCCTTGACAAACCGACCGGTCGGTATGGAGGATGAGCCCGATGCAGGCTCGAGGTGCGACCGCAGCGACCGACCGGGGCGAGATCAGCCGCCGGCACATCCTGAACACCGCCGCGCTCGCGTTCGCGGAGAACGGATACAACGGCGTCAGCCTCAACGACATCGTGCGCGACACCGGACTGACGAAGGGCGCCTTCTACTTCCACTTCCCCTCCAAGGAGGCGCTCGCGCTCGAGGTCTTCGGCACCAAGCAGCTGGACTGGCAGGCGGCGATCGCCGAGCGGCTGGCGCCGTACGAGCGGGCGATCGATCGCCTCAACGCGATGCTCGATTGCGGCTGCGAGATGTACGAGACCGACGCATCGGCTCGCGTGGTCGGACGCCTCTGCGTCGAGCTCTCGCGCGAGCGGAAGCTCGCACCACGCCTCACCGTCTATCTGAAGACCTGGTTCGAGATGGTGACCGACCTGATCCGCGCCGCGCAGGACGAGGGCGACGCGCGCACCGACCTGGATCCACGCCTCAGCGCGGAGACGATCGTCTCGGCGTTCATCGGGGTCGAGCAGGTTTCCGATGCGCTCACGGAGCTCGGCGATTTCCGCGCACGGATCGAGAAGCTTCGTACGTTCGTCATGGCCGCTTTGCGGCCCTGCCCGTAGCACGCTCGAGTTGGGATAGGGGGAGAGATGGAGCTCAACGGCAAGCGAGACGCGGCGCCGAACGTGCAGCGCTCGCGCTTCTACCGCCTCGGTTCGTTCGCCTACCGGCGCCGGATCTGGGTGCTCATCGCGTGGGTGGGGATCCTCGTTGCGGTGGGGCCCGCGCTCGGCAAGATCTCAGACAACCTCTCGCAGGGTGGCTTCGAGGTTCCCGGCTCGCAGTCGGACTTCGTAGCCAAGGCCGTCGAGAACGACTTCTCCGCGTACGAGCTGACCGATCTGCTCGTCATGAAGTCCGACCGGCTCGTCGCCACCGATCCCCAGTTCCGGTCCACGTTCGCCAAGGTGCGCGCCGCGTTGCTCGAGGCGCCGGGCGTGGAGGCGGTCTCCGACCCGTACGCCGCGCCGGAGCGCTCGATCTCGGCAGACGGACGCGTGCTGACGGCCGTTGTGGGCATCACCGACGATCAGGATCAGGCGCTCGCGCACAACGACGAGGTCGAGGAAGCCGTCGCCGAGGCATCCAAGGGCAGCGGGATCACGACCCTCGTGACCGGCGCGCCGCCGTTCTACGCCGCCTTCGAGGAAACCACCACGAGCGACCTCGAGCGCGCGGAGCGGATCGCGCTTCCGATAACCCTGATCATCCTCGTGATCGCGTTCGGCTCGGTCGTCGCCGCGGGGGTTCCGTTGGTGATGGCGCTCGTGGGGCTCGGGGCTGCGTTCGGCATCATCTCGATCATCGCCACCCAGACCACCGTGAGCACGTTCGCGCAGAACACGGCGTCGATGGTTGGTATCGGGGTCGGCATCGACTACTCGCTGTTCATCCTCACGCGCTTCCGAGAGCATCTGCGGAACGATCGTGCGGTCTCGCAAGCGATCGCCGAGGCGATGGCGTCGAGCGGCAAGGCCGTGTTCGTCTCCGCGTTGACCGTCGTCGTCGCGCTCGCGGGGACGCAGCTCGTCAACGTGGCGGCGTTCCGCTCGATGGGGTTCGCGCCGATGATCGCGGTCGCACTCGCCGGCGCCGCCGCGCTCACGCTGCTACCGGCGTTCTTGGGTCTGTTGGGCCGCCGCGTCAACAAGTGGGCGATCAAGCGGAAGCGTTCCGTCGAGGGCGCAGTGTGGCATCGCTGGGCGATGACCGTCATGCGGCGCCCGTGGACGGCATTGCTGGTGTCGGTCGTCATCCTGGGCGTGCTCGCCGCCCCGGCGCTCGGACTTCGGATGGGATCCTCCGGTCCGTCGATCCTTCCGCCCGACGCCGGGCCGCGCGTCGCGGCTCAGATCACTGCCGACGCTTTCGGCGAAGGGCAGGTCGCGCCGCTCCAGATCGTGATCGATCACCCCCGCGGCGTTCTGGGAGCCGGATTCGCCGACATCTACGCAGCCGTTCAACGCATCGCCCGTGACGAAGAGGTCGCCCGTATCGACTCGGTGGCCACGCTCGTGCCGGGCGCACCCGTCCAGCAGGCGCAAGGGGTCGCGAACTCGCCGCAGGCGCAGCAGTTCGTCAAGACGCTGGTCGCACGCGACGGGACGCGCACGATCGTTTACGTCGTCACCAAGCACGGCCCCCAGTCCGACCCTGTGGACGCGTTGGTCGAGCGGCTCCGCGATCAACTCCCGGGGACACTCCCGGCCGGCGTGGTCGCGCGAGTCGGCGGCGACGGCGCGCTCAACACCGACATCAACAACGAGATGCAGAACAAGCTGATCCCGGTCGTCGGCCTGGTGATGCTGCTGTCGTTCCTCGTTCTGATGCTGTTCTTCCGCAGCATCCTCCTGCCGCTGAAGGCGATCTTGATGAACACGGCATCGGTGCTCGCCACGTACGGCGTGCTCGTGTTCATCTTCCAGCAGGGCCATTTCGAAGGGCTGCTCGGGTTCGAGTCGACCGGCAACATCGACTCGTTCCTGCCGCTGTTCCTGTTCTGCATCCTCTTCGGGTTGTCGATGGACTACGAGGTGTTCATGCTCGCGCGCATCCGCGAGGAATACCTCCGCACGCACGACAACACCGAGGCGGTCGGCTGGGGTCTCGAGCACACCGCGCGGATCATCACCAGCGCCGCTCTCGTCATGGTCACGGTGTTCGGCGCGTTCGCGTTCGCTTCGCTGGCGCCGATCAAGGCGATGGGGTTCGGGCTGGCGACCGCCGTGTTCCTGGACGCCACGCTGATCCGGGTCGTCCTCGTCCCCGCGACGATGCGACTGATGGGCGACTGGAACTGGTGGCTGCCGAAGTGGCTGGACCGGATCTTGCCGAAGGTCTCGATCGAGGAGGAGCTCGAGTACATCGAGCCGCTCCCCGAACCGGCGGGCGCTTCGCGGTAGCGCTAGGCCTTGCCCGTGGCGCGTGCCCCTTCCGAAGCGGGGCGCGCGCCGCTCTTTCCGGCGGCTTCATCGGTGACCGCCGCCGCGACGTCGGCCGGCGCGTGCGTGGTCGCCGGCTGCGGCGCGGGGATCGCCGCCGGGTCCGGCTCGAATGCGGCGGGATCGGCGAAGTACGCCTTGAACGGCTTCAGCAGCTGCGAGATGTGCCAGCCGTCGGCGTAGCGGTGATCGATCGTGGCGGTCAGCGGCAGCATCGGCCGGACCTTGACCTTTCCTTCGATCGCCACCGGCTTGTCGGTGATCTCGCCGACGAGCACGAGCAACGGCATCCGGTAGAAGCGCGCCAGCGGCGCGAAACCTTGGGGGAGGCCGAACATGCCGACGCTCGTCACCATCGCGCTGCCGAACGGGTTCGCTTTCACGCCGAGCGAGGGGATCGAGCGATTGCGGTCGCCGGCCACCCAGGCACTGAATCGCAGGGCGCCCTTGAGCGCGCGGCGGGGGAGCGCCTCCATCGTCTTCTTGGTCTTGGCGAACTCGGGATCGTCTCCCTGCTTCATGCGTGATGCGCGCTGCGAGAGTTCGGCCGCGACCTCGAACACCGATTTCTTGTCCGTGTTGTCGACGCGCACCCCTGAGAGCGAGCGTCCGCCTTCGACGGCGGCGATGTAGAAGATGTCGACGGTGTCGCGCGGGATCATCTTCGAGCCGTAGATCCGCATGTTGAAGTCCGGCACCGCCGCGAGCGCGAGCGCGATGGAGCGTCCCACGAGGTGCGTGACGGTGACGCGATGCCCGGCCGCACGTCCGCGTTCGATGAGGTCGATCATCGGGCCGGCGTCGAACTCCATCGCGCCGTAGATCTGAGGGTCGTCCGGCGGCCCCCACATCGCCGACGCGATCTTGCGCCACCCGGCCAGCTTCGCCATCGATCGGCATCGTCTCAGGACAACCTCTCCGGAGGCAAAGCGACCACGGGGGAGGAGCGACCCGGTCCGGGGCGAATCAACCATGCGAGATGCGACGATCGATGTTCGCTATCGCGCTGGCCGTCGGAGCCTTGCTACCCGGCTTCGGCGATGCGGAGCTGCTCGATAACCCCTGGCTGGAGCGGCGCGTCTGGAACATCGCGCATCAGGGAGGCGAGAACGAGGCGCCCTCGGACACCCTCTACGCGTTCAAGACGGCGCTGGCCAAGGGCGCCGACATGCTCGAGCTCGACGTCCACGCGACGGCGGACGGAGAGATCGTCGTGCTCCACGACGCGACCGTCGACCGGACCACGAACGGGACCGGGCGCGTCGACGAGCTCACGCTCGCCCAGATCAAGGCCCTCGATGCGGCGCACTGGTTCGTGCCGGTGAAGGGGACGACCCACTCGGCCGCGCCGTCCGAGTACATCTTCCGCGGGGTGGCGACCGGCCAGGTCGCGCCGCCTGCGGGCTTCACGCCCAACGACTTCACGATCCCGTCGCTGCGGGAGGTCCTCGAGGCGTTCCCCGGCGTCCCGACCAACATCGAGATCAAGAACACGCTCCCCGATACGGCGCCCTACGAGCGCACGCTGGCGCTCCTGCTTCGCGAATTCGGCCGGTCCGACGACGTGATCGTCGTCTCGTTCCTCGATCACGCGATCGAGCTCTTCAAACTCTGGGCGCCGGAGATCGACACCGCGACCGCAACGGTTGAGACCGCGATCTTCCACACCTCGCAGCGCGGCCCGCTCCCCGGCCTGCCCAACCCCCGTTACGTGGCGCTCCAGGTGCCGATCACGTTCGACACGATCCCGGGCCTGGAGATCACGGTGGTCGATGCGGGTTTCGTCGCCGACGCGCACGCGAACGGTCTCGCCGTACACGTGTGGACGATCAACGACCGCGCGACGATGTGCGCGTTGCTCGAGATGGGCGTCGACGGGATCATGACCGACTTCCCGACGTTGCTCGAGGAGGTCCTCGCCGATCCCGGTACGGCCTGCGCGGGCTGACCGCGCGAGTCCGGAGATAGGCCGAAGCCCCGAGACATGCTCGGGGCTTCGGCTGCCGGGACTGGTGTTACGCGGCCTTGGTGCTCGCGGCGGCCTTCTTGGTCTTCCGCGAGGTGTTCCAGAACGTCTTGGTGGTCAGCGGCTCGAGCGCCTTGAGCAGCTCCAGCGAGTAGTCCTTCGCGGCGCCGAGGAACTTCTCGGCGAGGTCGAAACCGGTCTTCGTGGTCTCGCGCGGCGTCGGGACGTTGTCGGCGATCGGGTTCTTGGGCAGGTCTGGCAGCACGTCGGCGATGCGCTCGCTCGCGGTCGAGACCGCGGAGACGACGGCTTCCTGTGCCTTGCCGAGGGCCGAAAGGGCCTGGTCGCCGGCTTCGTCGACCATGTTCAGGTAGCTACGGGCCATGACTTCCTCCTTGCGTGACCCCCCACTGGGGCTCTCGTGGTGCTAGGTATACCAAGCGGCTGCTTGGGCTGTCAAGTCGGGCGCTTGGTTTTTTTCGCACCCTGCTTGGAAGGCTTAGCAGGCGCCTCGGCGGCCTGCTTGGCGGCCTCGCGGTCGGCGGCGACGAAGCTCCGGTACACGCGCAGCAAGGCGCTCTTCTGCTCGGCGCTCAGTTCCGCATCGAGACGGATCGAGCGCTCGACGTCGGCGGCCTGATCGCGCACCGCGCGGTCGGCCTCGACCTCCTCGGCCGGACGCGCGTCGAGCAATCCGACGCGCGCGTACAGGTTCTCCGCCGAGATCTTGAGCGCGTCCGCGATCGACTTGAGAACCTCGGCCGACGGCTTGTAGATCCCGCGTTCGATCTGGCTGAGGTAGGGGTTGGAGACCTTCGTCACGTTGGCGAGCTGGCGCAACGACATGTCGGCGAGACGCCGCTGCGTCCGGATGAACTCGCCGAGAGACTTCCACCGATCGTCCGCCATGCGGGTAGCTTAGCATCTGCTTGGTAACCCAAGCAATCGAGCTCGCGGAACACGCGGCGGTCGTTGCTCGCCCGCGAGATGGGTAGCATTCCGCCGACCATGGAGGAGATCACCTACGAGCAGCTCGGCCTGAATTTCGTCACGAACGTCGTCACGCCCGAGCGCGTCGCGGCGACGATCGGGCACGTGGCCGGCAGCGAGGTCCGGGTCGGTCCGATGAACGCCGGTCCCGGCGGCGCGGCCTCGGTCAGTGCCGTGGGCACCATCGGCCGGGTCACCGCGACCAACGCGTGGCGCGGCGGCCCGCTGTCGTTCGACGCGATCATCCCGATCGATATCAGCCTCGACGTTCGCATCGCGGGCGCGTCGCATCGGTACAGAGGGAAGCTGACCGTCCCGCTCCACATCAGCCTGCGCGCGCTCGCCCCGGTGACGCTCTCGTTCGACATCGAGCCGGTCCGGCCCGAGGAGGTCGGCGTCGAGCTGTCGGCCGAGGGGGTGCGCGCGAAGGTGCTCCAGAGGATCGGCGGCATGGACGATGAGGTGCGGCGCGCCGTCGCCGCCACGGTGAGCGAGCGCCTCGACTCACCCGCCGCACGAGCGGCACGCGAGATCGACATCCTCCAGCGCGTGACCGACGTGTGGAAGCCGGGCGGCTAGCGGACGAGCGCCACGGCAGAGATCGAGCCGAGCCCGCTCGCCGCCTGCGACCAGGTCCGGCCGGCGTCCTCGGAGACGAACACGAAGCCGTCGCTCGTACCCAACGCGGCCCGCTCGCCGTCCGCGTCGAGGCATCCGGTGTCGACGTTGTCGGCGAACCACTCGGGCAGCCCGCTCACGCAACGCTCGAAGGCCTCGCCGTCGATCGGGCGCCGGTACAGGGCGGAGCGCTTCCCGGTGTGGCTCGTCGACGCGGATAGCAGGAGCGTGTCGCCGGCCACCGCGACCGCCCGGCAGTACGCGGCGTGCAGGCCTTCCTCGGTGAACTCCCATGAATCGCCCGCGTCGCGCGTCGTCGCCATGCCGATCGCGGTCGCAGCGAACGCGAGGCCGGGCCGGGTCGGATCCGCTACGACCTGATGCACGTCGGCGTCGATGTCCATCGCGGTCGGCCGCCATCCGGTCTCGCCGTCGTCGGAGGCCAGGATCCCGCCTACGTGGACGTTCGCGTACACGCGGCCGTCTGCGTCGCGCGAGAGCGATCGCGTGTCGGCCGGCCCGCCCCACGGCGTGTACCAGGCATCGCGGGTCGGGACGCGATCGAACGAGCGCACCCGCGTCGCCGAACCGCCGACCACCTTCATCAAATGGGCCTCCGAGGTTCCGGCGAGCGCGCCGCCGCCCGCGGGCAGGATGCACCTGGCCTCGAGGTCGCGAAGGGTCGTTCGCTCCTTCCACCCATCCGGGTTTCCCGCGAAGAGGCGGTACCCGTCGACGACGGCCCACCATGTGTCGTCGCCGCGCGCGAGCGCGGATATCGACCCCTCGAGCAACGTCGCGCCGGTCCCCACATCGAGGAGGCCTCGTTCCGTGCCGGCGAGGACGCGCATCAACCGAGCTCGCTCATGGCGCGTTCGAACGCTTCGAGCGCCGCGTCGTCGAAGAGCACGAACCGCACCTCTCGGACCTCGGAATCCGCCTCGCTCACGGCCCGCAGCGCGACCGGTGCGGCGAGATCCAAGGGGTAGCCGTAGACGCCGGTCGAGATCGCCGGGAAGGCCACGCTCGTCGCCCCGAGCTCGTCCGCGATCTTGAGCGAGGAGACGTGGCACGATCCGAGGATCGGCGAGCGGTCCTCGCTCTTCGAGTACACCGGCCCGACCGTGTGGATCACCCAGCGCGCGGCGAGCTTCCCGCCGGTCGTCGCGACTGCGCGTCCCGGCGGAAGTCCGTGGGGGAGCGTCGTCGCACGGATCCGCCGGCATTCCTCGAGGATGTCGGGACCGCCCTTCCGGTGGATCGCGCCGTCGACACCGCCGCCGCCCATCAGCGACGAGTTCGCGGCGTTCACGATCGCGTCGACGGTCTCGGCGGTGATGTCGCCCTTCGCGAGCACGATCTTGGGCATGCGCGAATCCTAGCCCGGCGGCGTTTCCTCCGGCGGGGCGAGCGGCTCGATGCGACACGACGACTCGCGGAGATGCGCCGGGTCGTCGAACGCGAACAGGCACGCCGACAGCAGGTCGCCGGTCGCCGGGTCGAACTCGAGGAGCCCGAACCCGTACGGCGCGGCCGCCGGAGTCTTGATCCCGTTGGCTCCGCTCGTCCCGGCGGAGATCTCGAGCACGCCCTCTTCGACGCTCAGCAGCGGCTTGTGGTCGTGACCGCGGACGAACACGAGCGTCCTCCCGGCGGTCCGTGCGGCGTCTGCCGCGCACAGGCCGAGCCGGCGGTCGTGGACGACGACGATCGAGGCGTCCGTCGCGAGGAAGCGCTGCGCCAGGGCGTCGCATCGCGCGGGTATCTCGGCGTCGGCCAGGTCGTTCCGCGGATCCGACGCGATCCCGTACGCGTTCGGGTCGGTATCGCCGAGTACCGAGATCCCCTCGATCTCGACGAGATCAGTGCGCCCCGCCTCGAGAAGCGTGACGCCCGGTAGCGTCCGTACGCGGTCGAGGGTGATGCGGTCTTCGTGGTTCCCGCCGACGACGATCTGACGAGGGGTCACGTCGCCGAACCGGGCGAACAGCTCCGCTTCCGGTTCGGTCCCTCGATCGGTGAAGTCACCGGCGTTCAGCGTGACCCTCGCACCGAAACGGTCGGCGAGCTCGCGCGCGATCAGCAGGCCGATGGGATTGTTGTGCACGTCCGAGACGACGAGCATCCGGGTCGTCGGTCCGGAGGACGTCGTCGGCCGTGACGTGATCTGCGCATGCAGGCGCAGCAACCCCTCGGCGACCTTGTTGATGTTGCGGCGCGCGCCGGCGAGATCGCGGCTGACCTCTCCGAGCACCTCGAGCACGCGAGGCGCGTCCTCGATCGGTCCTCGGTAGTGCGGCTCCCTCAGGGCGTCGGCATCGAAGGTGGCGATCGTGGCTCCGACGACGATCGTCGCGCTCGCGAGGAAGGTGAAAGCGCCGATCCCTCCGGCGAGCAGCCGCCGTCGTCGTCCCGATGCATCAGCGACGAGCAAGCCGGCGAGCGCCCCGGCGAGCGCGAGCCACGGCAGCTTCCGGATCAGGAACGCGATGCGGAGGTCGCGGAGCTCTGCGAGGCCCGGCAATCCTCGCGGGCGCTGGCCGATCACGAACGAGGCGCGCACGTCGAGGGGCGCGGTGTGCGTATCCCAGGTGAGCTCGCCGAAGGGTCCCAGCTCGAGCGCCACGGTACCGCCTGGGACGTTGGGCGTAACGCGCACGACCAGCTCGCCCGACGAGAACGGGAACGACACCGGCGCGAAGATGCGACCGGCGCAGAGTGCGAAGCCGATCAGCAGCAAAGAGCGGCGGAACGGCCGGCTCGTGAGCCACGGGGGGACGCGCATCGGGTTCGAGGCTACCCAAGAGAAGCGTTACGGGCTGGCGGTATCAGCCTTTCTTTCCCTTCGCGGGTGGATCGGGCCGGGCGCTCGGCTCCTGCGATGGGTGCGGTTGAGGTGAGGCGTGGGCGGGCGGTGTTCCTTCGGAGATCCGCTCGAGCGTCGTCTTGGAGCGCCGGGCAGCTCGTTCGATCGGCCGGCATGAGTCGTTCGCCGGGCGACCCTTCGCCGCGCAGACGTCGGCGACGTCGCGCTCGAGTGCGTCGACGTAGTCGGCGATCTCTCGGCCGACCCAGCGGGTCACGTGCTCGGGAACGTCGGGATCGGACGGCAGCGTGCGTTCCACAGAATCGATGTGCTTCCGGTAGTCGGCCAGCAGCATCTCCGTGGCGTCCGTCTCCCCCTCGGCGACGAGCCGGTCGAGCTCTGCGAGTCGCCGGCGCGCGAACTGCATCCGGAGCCGGATCTCCGAATCGCGATCGAGGGCGAGGAGCAAGCGCACGTCCTCGACGCGTCGCTTGACCCAGTAACCCGGCGATCCCGGAGTGGAGTTCTCCGTGTACGCATATGCGGCCGGCCCCACGAGCAAGGCCCCCACGAGCAGCAAGGCTACGCGCGGCGCCAGCGACCCGCGGCGGCGGCGCTTCCACGCGAACGATGAAGCGGAGTCCGACACGGACTCGGAGATCTTCCGGACGATGCGGCGGGCCGGGGACCGGGTCGCGCGGGGCTCCTCGGCGTGCTGGAGCGGGGCGGGACGGCCGAGGTGGTATCCCTGCCCAGCCTGCACGCCGAGCCTCCGCAACGCGCTCATCTCGGCCGGTGTCTCGATGCCTTCCGCGACCAGGATCGCGCCGATCGATCGCGCGAACTCGACGAGCGAGCCGACCATGGCCTTGCGGCGAGCATCGAGGTCGACGTCGCGCGTGATCTCGATGTCGAGCTTGATGATCTCTGCTTCGATGCGAAGCAGATGAGAGACGTTCGCGAAGCCGGCGCCGGCGTCGTCGATCGCGACCCGGACGCCGTGGGTCCTCAGCCGATCCAACGCGGAGTTCAGCGCGTCGTAATCGGCGATCGGAGCATGCTCGGTGATCTCCACGACGAGCCGCGGGCCGGCGGGACCGACCAGCTCGAGGAAGGCAGGCATCATCGCCACGTCCGGCGAGGCATTGATCGTCAGGTACGCGTCGGCGGGGAGGTACTTCAGGGACGCGATCGCGGCGCGCGCCGCCGCCAGCTCGAGCTGCTGGCGGAGGCCCGCCGCGCTGGCGTCTTGGAACCAGGCCGCCGGCGAACGAACCGGCTCGCCGTCGAAGCGAGCGAGCGATTCGAAGCCGAGCACCTTCCCGGTATCGAGCTCGGTGATCGGCTGGAATGCCATCGTCAGGCCTTCGCCGCGCAGATAGCGGCGCAGGCGAGCGAACGCTCGCCTCGTCGTTGGCGTCCTGGTCCCCATGTCCCGTTCCCGTCACCGCGAGAGGTTTTCCGTTCTCGTTCAGATTCGGTGTGGCGCATGGCGTCGAGCAATAGCCGGGCGGCGTCATGAAGGTCTGGCCCATAACGTTGAGGGGCTTCGGGGCGAAGGTCCCGGCGGGTGTGCGCCTTGCGGCGGGGCCGCCGGCCAGGGGGTTTACCTCGAAAGCCCTGGAACCCGGATGCATGGCCCGACGTCAGCAGGGTAAGGTACTCCGACGGATCGGGAGGAGGCGCGATGCAGCTTCGGGAGATCATGACGACCGACGTCTTGGACGTCGAGCCTGCCACGACGCTCCAGGCCGCAGCGCAGGCGATGAAAGAGCGGAAGGCGTCCTCGGTGGTCATCACTGAAGACGGCTACCTGATCGGGATCCTCACGGAACGCGACGTCGTCAAGGCCGTGGCCGAGGGCATCGACACCGAGGTCACGCACATCCGCGACTACATGACGAACGCCCCGACGGCGGCCACGCCGGACATGAGCGTGGAAGAGGCGGCCCAGCTCATGCTCGAGCACGGGTTCCGCCACCTGCCGGTCGTGGACGGCGAGCGCGAGCTCAAGGGGATCGTCTCGATCCGGGACATCGCCCGGGCCGGCATCAAGCTCCCGGCCGAAGCCGTCGTCAAGTAGCGACGCTTGACCCGAATCAGCGGCGAAGAACGTCGTCGTGACCTGATCGCCTTGGCCGTCGAGCTCTTCGGCGCGCGAGGGTTCGAAGGCACGAGCCTGGACGCGGTCGCCGAATCGGCCGGTGTGCGCAAGCAGACGCTGCTCTACTACTTCCCCGGCAAGAACGAGCTCTTCGACGCGTGCGTCGACGAGCTCGCGGCGCGCCTCGGGGCGACCTTGGAGCGAGCGCTCGAGGGTGAGGACGAGCGCGAGCGACCCGAGCGCGTGATCTCCGCCATCTTCCGGCTGGCGGAGGAATGGCCCGAGTTCCCGCCGTTCGCCCGCGAGGCATCGCGCCGCGGGCCTGAAGTGATCACGCGGGTCACCGGGGCCCTGGAGCCCCTCCGGAAGCGGGCGCTCGTTCACCTCGAGCGCGGGATGAACGACGGAACCTTCCGGCGCCAGGACCCGACGCTTCTCCTGTTCACCCTCTACACGGCGGTCGTGGGCTCGCTCACCGAAGCCGGCGTGCTCCGGGCGCTCGGCGGCGGCCAGTCGAGCCGCAGCGCGCTCAAGCGGCGCGAGGCCGAGCTCATCCAGTTCGTTCGCCGGGCGCTCGAGCCGTGAGCGTCGAAGCCCGCCGTGGCGTTTCCCCGTTCGTGCTCGCCGCCGGGGACGCCGTCGCCGTGATCCTCTTCGCGGTGATCGGCCTGGCGAACCACGAAGAGGGGATCACGGCGGGCGGGATCGCGCGCAACGCGTTGCCGATCCTGGCCGCGTTCGTCGTCGTGGCCCCCTTCGCGGGAACCTACGCTCGGCCGGGCCTCGGCACGCTGCTCGTCACGTGGGCGATCGCGGTGCCGATCGGCGTGGTCATCCGGGCGATCGTCCTCGATCGTCCCGCCGACGGATCGCAGGTTACCTTCGGGATCGTGACGATGATCGCTACGCTGGTGCTGCTGCTCTCGTGGCGCGGGATCGCGGCGCTTGGCTCGCGTATCCGGTCCGGCTGATCAGCGCCGCTCGAGGTCCAGCGACGCGCTGTTGATGCACCAGCGCTGACCGCCGGCCTGGATCGGGCCGTCATCGAAGACGTGGCCGAGGTGGGAGCCGCACCGCGCGCAGCGAACCTCGGTCCGAACCATCCCATGCGAGCCGTCCTCGATCAGCGTGACCGCGTCGGGCGAGACGGCATCGGTGAAGCTCGGCCAGCCGGACCCGGAGTGGTACTTCACGTCGGAGGCGAACAAGGCGTTCCCGCACGCGGCACAGCGATAGGTGCCGTCCTCCTCGGTGTCGACGTACTCGCCGGTGAAGGCACGTTCGGTTCCGGCCTCCCGGAGGATCCGGTATTGCTCGGGCGTCAGCCGGTCGCGCCACTCGTCCTCGGTCTTGGGCAGATCCTTGATCTTCTCGTCCACGGGTCCCTCCTCGTCTACTCCTACAGTCTCCCGCGCACAGGCTTCGCTACGCAGGTCCGGCTAATTGACAATCGTTCTCATTATCGAATAGCGTCCCGTCATGCTCCGAGCTCGACCTGCGATCGCGCTGGCTTGCGGAGCGCTCCTTGCCTCGGCGTGCGGCGGCGGTGCCACCCGCGGCGACGAGCGCCTCGAGGTCGTGGCGGCCTTCTACCCGATCGCCGAGGCCGCGCGGCAAGCCGGCGGTGACGCGGTGACCGTGCACGACCTGACCCCGGCCGGCGTCGAGCCGCACGACCTCGAGCTGCGGCCGAGTGACGTCGGGAGGCTTCGGTCGGCGGCCCTGATCCTGTATCTCGGCGGCGGCTTCCAGCCTGCGCTCGAGGACGCGATCGACGCCCTCCCGAGCGGGCGAGCCGCCGTCGATCTCCTCGACGGGATCGCGCTGCGGAAGGGCGAGGAGGGAGAGCCGACCGACCCGCACGTCTGGCTCGACCCGCTGCTCATGACGCAGATCGTCGAGCGGATCACGGAGGAGATGGTGCGGCTGTCTCCGGGACTGCGTGACCGCTTCGAGGCCAGCGCCCGCACGTACACGCAAGCGCTCGCCGAGCTGCATGGGGCGTTCGAGGCAACGCTGCGCACCTGCACGCGTCGCGAGCTCGTCACCTCGCATGCTGCATTCGGGTACCTCGCGGCACGCTACGGCCTCGAGCAGATCCCGATCTCGGGCGTGACGCCGGAGGCCGAGCCTTCACCCCAGCGGCTCCGCGAGGTTGCCGAGCTCGCGGAAGACAGAGGCGTGACGACGATCTTCTTCGAGACACTCGTCGACCCGCGCGTGGCACAGAGCGTGGCCCGGATCGTGGGCGCGCGTACCGCAGTGCTCAATCCGATCGAGGGGCTCACCGCCGCGCAGCGGTCCGCGGGCGAAACCTACGTCACGCAGATGCGCGCGAACCTCGCCGCGCTCGCCGAGGGATTGGGGTGCCGCGTCTCATGAAGCGAAACGGGGGACACGAGCCGATTCTGTCTGTTCGCGACGTCGTCTTCGCTTTCGAGAGCGGACGCGTCCTCAACGGCGTGAGCCTGGCGATCGACGCCGGAGACTTCGCCATCCTCCTGGGTCAGAACGGGAGCGGGAAGAGCACGCTCGTGAAGGTCGCGCTCGGCCTCCTGGAGCCGGTGTCGGGAAGCGCGATGCTCTTCGGACTGCCGTCACGGGACCCACGCGCCCGCGAGCCGGTCGGCTACGTGCCGCAACGCGCGGCGATCTCCTCGCGGGTCCCGGCCACGGTGGCCGAGGTGGTCCTCACCGGACGCGCGCACGGCTCGCCGTTCGGCGTGTTCGGCCGGGCGGACCGCGCGGCGACCGCGACGGCACTCGAGCGAGTCGGGCTCGCCCACCTGGCCGGACGCCGGATCGGGGAACTCTCGGGCGGCGAGCAGCAGCGCATTCTCATCGCGCGCGCGTTGGTATCGGACCCGCAGCTCCTCGTGCTCGACGAGCCAACCGCCGGTGTCGACAAGGCTTCACAACAACGCTTCGCCGAGACGCTGCGCGATCTCAACGCGTCGGGCGTGACGATCCTGATGGTCGCGCACGACGTCGGCCCCGTCGGCCCCTACCTCACGCGCGTCGTAGCGCTGCACCAGGGGCACCTCGACGAGATCCCGCTCGAGGAGGTCCGCGAGCAGATCGGCATGTTCGTCGAGGACCACCCCGGGGGACACCGATGACCTTCTTCGAGCTTTTCTGGATGTCGGTGGTCGCCGGGGCCGCCGTCGGCGCGGCCGCACCGTCGATCGGCACGTTCGTGGTGCAGAAACGGTTGTCGCTGATCGGGGACGGGATCGGGCACGTCGCGTTCGCCGGCGTGGCGTTCGCGCTGTGGCTCGACGTCTCGCCGCTCGCGGCGGCGCTGACGTTCGCGGTGCTCGGCGCGATCGGCATCGACGCGATGCGCCGGCGCAGCCCCGAGGAGGCCGACATGGGTCTCGCGCTCTTCTTCTACGGCTCGATCGCGATGGGCGTCGTCGTCGCGCAGCTGGGCGGCTCGCTCAACGCGGGGCTGCTCGGCATCCTGTTCGGACAGGTCCTCACGATCACGACCGGCGAGCTGATCACGATCGCCGTGCTCGCCGTGTTCATCCTGGGCGTCGTCGCCGGCACCTATCGGGGGCTCGTCGCGGTCGCGATCGACGAGGAGGCGGCCGTCGTCCGCGGGCTCCCGGTCGGGGCGTTGAACGCGGGGCTCATGCTGCTGACTGCGCTGACGATCGGCGTGGGCATGCGCGTCGTCGGCATCTTGCTCATCGCGGCGATGATGGTTCTCCCGGTGGGCATCGCGCGCAACGTCGTGCGGAGCTTCAAGGCCACGCTCGTAACCGCGTCCGCGATCGGTGCGGGATGCGCCGTTGCAGGGATCGCGGTCGCGTACGTGCTCGACACGGCGCCGAGCGGGACGATCGTGCTCATGGCGGTCGCCGCGTATCTGGTTTCGGACGCGTTCCGGCTCGCGCGCCGGAGCCTCGCGCGGGGGAGGGCGGCGTGAGACGCGAGACCAGGCAGCGCACCGAGGTGCTCGCCTCGCTCGACGGCGGCGAGGCGTTGTCGGCGCAGGAGCTGCACGACCGGCTGCGTCACGCCGGGAGCCGCACGGGGCTCGCCACCGTCTACCGGACACTTCGGATGCTCGCGGACGACGGCGTTGTGGACGTTTTGCGGGAGGATCCCGTCCAACTCCGCTACCGGTTGTGCTCGGTCGAACATCACCATCACCTGGTCTGCGAGTCGTGCGGGCGTGTCGATGAGATCCCGGAATGCGACGTGAGCGAGTGGGCGTCGCGCGTCGCGCGCCGGCGCGGCTTCCGCGTCCGGACGCATCGCGCCGAGATCCTCGGTCTGTGTTCCTCGTGCGCGCGCCGAACCCGCAGCGCGTCGAAGACGTAGTACGAAACGGACGTTGCGTTCGCACCGCCCGAAGCGTGGGTAGGGTCAGGCGTCGGACCATCTCCCGATAACCGGATGCGTCGCACGCCTGGTTCCCGCAGCCCGACCCGACCTACGACCTGGTGGCTTCCCCGATCTGACGTCGGCGCTCAGCGGCGTTGCCGTGCCCGGGTGCTCCCGACGAAGATTGAGGCGATGCGGAAGGCGACCGTGAGCAAGGGGTCCGACGAGCGAGCGCTCGTCGCCGCGTTGCGCGCCGGCGACGAGGCCGCGTTCATGACGCTCGTCGAGCGGTACGGGCCGTCGATGCTGCGGGTCGCCCGGACGTTCGTGCCGTCCCCGGCGGTTGCCGAGGAGGTCGTCCAGGAGGCCTGGCTCGGCGTCCTTCGCGGCCTCGACCGGTTCGAGCGCCGGTCCTCGCTAAAGACCTGGATCTTCCGGATCCTGACCAACGTCGCGAAAACCAGGGGGGAGCGGGAGAGCCGCAGCGTCCCGTTCTCGTCGCTGGCTGGGGACGAAAGCGCCGAGCCGGCCGTCGATCCGTCGCGATTCGACCCGTCGCAGGGGACGCAGGGCATGTGGGCCGCCCCGCCGGCGTCGTGGGAGGACGTTCCCGAGGACCGCCTCCTGGCCGGGGAGACCCTGGGCGAGGTCCGCGCCGCGATCGCCGGGCTCCCGCCGCAGCAACGGACCGTGATCACGCTGCGGGACGTGGAGGGCTGGACGTCCGACGAGGTCCGTAACGTCTTGGACATCTCCGAGACGAATCAGAGAGTTCTGCTCCACCGTGCGCGGTCGAAGGTGCGCCGTGCGTTGGAGGAGTACGTCGGAAGGTATGAACGTGCGTGAACTGAGCTGCAAGGAGCTCGTCGAGCTGGTCACCGACTATCTCGAGGGAGCGTTGTCGCGCCGGGACCGGAAACGGTTCGAGCGCCACATCGCCGCGTGCCATGGATGCACGGCGTACCTGGAGCAGATGCGCGTCACGATCCGCCTCACCGGCGAGCTGGTCGAGGAGGACCTTTCCGAGCCGGCGCGCGGGGAGCTGCTCGCGGCGTTCCGGAGCTGGAGCGCCACTCCCTGAACGGAACGAAGGGCGCTACGCGTTGGTCTCACGCGTAACGCCCTTCGCCGGGGTGTTACAGCGCCTGGGTCCAGACCTTCGTGACCCACTCGACGCCTTCGGTTCCGGCTTCGCGGTTGAATTCGTCCCCGTGCTTCTCCGTCGCGTTGTGCATGACGTCGTGGCTCTCCCACTCTTCGAGCCACGTGAAACGGGACGGGTCGTTCTCGAGTCGGAAGGCGCCGATGACTTTGCCGCCTTCCTTCTGGATCAGCGGGATGAACTTCTTGCCCGCCGTGATGAACCGTTCCGGATCCGGCGGCGAAACCTCGTACTGAACGAGTACAGGCACGTCGACCTCCTTCGGACGCGGCCGCCCTCTCGCGGCTCTTGGAGGTAACGTCTCGCATCCGATCGGGGCGTTACAAGGGGGTCAGAAGATCTCACGTGGCGGGTCCCCCTTGACGACAAAGAATGAATCGGTGTTCAATCCTTGCATGGCGTACCGGCGGACGGAGCGCGTCGAGGAGCGGCTCGCGGAGACGCGCGAGCGGATCGTCGGCGCGGCTTTCGACCTGGTCTCGAGAGGCGGCTACCGGGCTGCGTCGATCGCCGCGGTCGCCGATCGCGCCGGTGTCGCGACCGGAAGCGTCTACCGCCATTTCTCTTCGAAGGCCGAGCTGTTCGCCGAGGTGTTCCGCCGCGCATCCGGCCGCGAGCTCGAGGTCGTTCGGGAGATCACGCGCCGGCCCGGGATGAGCCCGGTCGAGCGTCTCACGCTGGCTCTCGAGACCTTCGCGAGCCGCGCGCTCCGTGGAAGACGGCTGGCGTACGCGTTGCTGGCCGAGCCCGCCGACCCGGCCGTGGACGAGGAGCGGCTGCGGTTCCGCCGCGCGTACCGCGACGGCTTCGCTCGTCTGCTGCGCGAGGCGATCGCGGCCGGAGAGCTGCCGGCCCAGGACGTGCCGGTCGCGGCAGCGGCGCTCGTCGGCGCGATGGGAGAGGCGCTCGTCGGACCGCTGTCGCCCACATCGCGCAACGGCGACGCCGGCGAGTTGATCGGATCGATCGTGAGCTTCTGCACCCGTGCGATGGGATCGGAGGTCTCGTATGCGCACGCATGACGTCACCAATCAGGCGCCGCCGCTCTCGGGTTACAACGTTTTCGAATCGGATCGCGCGCTCGCCGAGGCGCTCCACCGCGAAGGCGCCGGCTGGGCCGAGGACGCCTGCCGCGAGCTGGGCGAGATCGCCGGCTCGGAGACGGCGCAAGCCTGGGGCGTCCAGGCCAACGTCAACCCGCCGGTGCTGCGCACGCACGACCGGTACGGGAACCGGATCGACGAGGTGGAATTCCATCCCTCCTGGCACCGTCTGATGGAGATCGCGATCTCGCACGGCCTGCACGCGCTCCCGTGGCGTGAGTCGCGTCCGGGCAGTCACGTCGCGCGCGCCGCGATGTTCATGACCTGGCAGGTCGAAGCCGGGCACGGCTGTCCCGTCTCGATGACCTATTCGGTGATCCCCGCTCTCCGGAAGCAGCCGGAGCTCGCTGCGGAATGGGAGCCGCGCTTCACCTCGCTCGATTACGACCCGCGGTTCGTTCCCGCCGCCGGCAAGCGCGGAGCGCTCAGTGGGATGGCGATGACCGAGAAGCAGGGCGGTTCGGACGTCCGCACCAACGCGACGCGCGCCGAACCGGTGAACGGCGGCGGCCCCGGCGGCGAGTACGTGATCACGGGACACAAATGGTTCTGCTCGGCGCCGATGTGCGACGCGTTCCTCGTGCTCGCGCAGGCGCCCGGCGGCCTGTCGTGCTTCCTGTTGCCGCGCTGGCTCCCCGACGGCATGCGCAACGCGTTCCACATCCAGCGGCTGAAGGACAAGCTCGGGAACCGTTCCAACGCATCGAGCGAGGTCGAGTTCGCCCGCGCGCACGCGTGGATGGTGGGGGAGGAGGGCCGCGGCGTCCCGACGATCATCGACATGGTGAACCACACGCGGCTCGACTGCGTGATCGGTACCACCGCACAGATGCGCCAGGGCATCGCTCAGGCGACGCATCACGCAGGACATCGCGCCGCGTTCGGCAAGACGCTCATCGACCAGCCGCTGATGCGCAACGTGCTCGCCGATCTCGCCGTCGAATCCGAGGCCGCGACGATCACCGCGATGCGGCTCGCGCGGGCGTACGACGCGGCGAGCGACGACGAGCAGGAGGCGACGTTCAAACGGATCGCCGCCGCGATCTCGAAGTACTGGATCTGCAAGCGTGGGCCGGCGCACGCGGCCGAGGCGCTCGAGGTGCTCGGCGGGAACGGCTACGTCGAGGACTCGGGGATGCCGCGGCTGTTCCGCGAGAGCCCGCTGAACTCGATCTGGGAGGGCTCCGGCAACGTGATCTGCCTCGACGTCTTGCGCGCGATGGCCAAGACACCGCAGGTCGTCGATGCGCTCTTCGCCGAGATCGAGCTCGCGTCCGGGGCCGATCCGCGCCTCGACGCGTTCGTCGAGTCGGTGCGAACGGCGCTCGCGGGTCCGATCGACGAGATCGAGTCTCAGGCGCGCCGGATCGTCGAGCGGATGGCGCTGGCGCTCCAGGGATCGCTGATGGTTCGGCACGCGTCGCCCGCGGCGGCCGACGCCTTCTGCGCGTCGCGCATGGCGGGCGACTGGGGCCGGGCCTTCGGGACGTTGCCGGCGGGTCTCGACGTCGGCGCGATCGTCGAGCGCGCCAAGCCGAAGGTCTGACGCCGGGGTGTCGCTAGGCGGCTGCGGTGACGCGGCTGACGGCGGCGCGGACGGCTTCGAGGGCCGCTTCCACGCCCTCCCGGTACCCGTCCGGGAAGTCGTAGAGGAAGGCGCGGCTCATCAGATCGTCTTCGACGTCTTCCA
>DATFGK010000032.1:0-16585 GCA_035249485.1 Actinomycetota bacterium
TTGCACCATCGCGATCGTCGGCTTGGTGAGGTCGCGGATCGCCATCGACTTCTCGAAATACATGCGGCGCTCGTGCTCGAACTTCCCCTCGGGCGTCGTGCGCTTCTCGTGCCACTCGTCCGAGGGCGCCTCGCCGACGTAGGCCTTGAGGTCGTGACCGGACGAGAAGTGCGGGCCCGCGCCTGCGATCACGACGACGTTGACCTCGGGGTCGGACTCGGCCGCGTGCAGCGCATCGTCGAGCTCGTTGATCAGCTGCGCGTTCTGAGCGTTGCGAACCTCGGGCCGGTTCATCGTGACGAGCTCGACCGCACCGCGGCGCTCGACGAGGATCGTCTGGTAGCCCATCGAGCTCGAATCCTAGCGAAGGCTTGCCTTTGGAGCGGCGAACCGCCTCAGCGAGCCGGTTCTCTGGGCTGGATCTTCCCGGCCCTCGCGAGCAGCGCGATGATCGTGAAGAAGATGATGAAGAACGTCGCCACGCAGGCGATCGCAACGCGGCCGCGGGCGCGTTCGATGCACACCCGCACGGGGTTGTTCGCCGTGGTCCCCTCCGGGATCGTCCTCGTGACCTCGGCCACCGGCGGGTCGCAGACGATCGCCGACTGATTGATCTCCGGATCGGCCCCCCGGCCCTCGAACGGCCGGAAGGCGAGCGGCACGACGATGGCCGCGAAGACCAGCGCGCCGATCGCGAGGATCACCTTGGCGCCGTTGCGGCCTTCGAACGTCTCCGCGATCCGCCAGCGGATGGGCCGGCGGCTCATGCCGTCCCCCGGGGCTCCCGCGGGAGGCCGAGGATCCGCTCGGCGATGATGTTGCGCTGGATCTCGCTCGTGCCGCCGGCGATCGACGCGGCACGCGACCACAGCATCCCGCGCGCCCAGCGTCCGCGATCGACGGCCTGCTCGTCCTCGGGGGTCACGAGACCGTCCCACCCGAGGATCGCCCCGGCGTTCTCGTAGAGCCGCTGGCTCATCTCGGTCCAGAACAGCTTCACGATCGAGGATTCCGGGCCGATCTGCTCGCCGCGCGCCAGGCGCGAAAGCGTCCGTCCGTTGTGGAGCCGGAATATCTCGACGTCCATCCACGATTGCGCGAGCTTCTGACGCACGAGCGGGTTCGCGGTGTCGCCCCGCTCGATCGCGCGCCGCCAGAGCAGATCGCGCGCGACCTCGTGCAGGACCTGCTCTTTCCAGACGAAGCTCGTGCCGCGTTCGTTCGCGAGCGTGGTGCCGGCGACGCGCCAGCCGTCGTTCTCGACGCCGATCAGGTTCTCGGCCGGAACCTGCACGTCGTCGAAGAAGACCTCGTTGAACTCGCTCTCGCCGGTGATCTGGCGGAGCGGCCGGATGTCGATGCCCGTCGCTTTGATGGGGATCGCGAGCATCGAGATGCCCTTGTGCTTGGGCGCCGACGGGTCGGTGCGGACGAGGCCGATGCCGAAGTCGGCGAAGCGCGCGTACGAGGTCCAGACCTTCTGGCCGCTCACGAGGTAGGTGTCGCCGCGCTTCTCTGCCTTGGTCGACAGCCCGGCGAGGTCGCTGCCGGCGCCGGGCTCGGAGAACAGCTGGCACCAGATCTCCTCTGCCGAAAGGATCTTCGGGAGCCAGCGCTTCCGCTGCTCCTCGGTTCCGTGCGAGATCAGCGTCGGTCCGACGAGGTTGACGCCGGCACGTCCGAGGATCTGCGGCGCCCTCGCCCGCGCGAGCTCGGCGTTGTAGATCGAAACTTGAACGAGGGATGCGCCGCGGCCGCCGTACTCCGCGGGCCAGTGGATGCCGACCCAGCGTCCGCTGTGGAGCGTGCGCTGCCATTCGCGAAGCTTCTCGGCTTCGTCGAACGTCGCGGCGACGTCGATATCGGGCGGCGTATGCGCGGCGAGCCAGCCGCGAAGCTCGTCGCGGAAGGCCTCGTCTTCAGGCGAAAGGTCGAAGTCCACGGCGGACACCCTATTACGGGGTGACGACTTCGGTCGCGGCCTTTCGGGGGCTCGGTTAGGGTCGGACCATGGCCGACTTCAGGGGTGACGAACTGAGCGGCTCGCGCTTCGAGCGCGTCGACCTGAAAGGTGCCGAATTCCGCGCCGCCGACCTCTCGCACGCCAGATTCCGCGGGGTAGACATGACCGGGGTCGTGATGAGCGGCGTCGAGATGGTCGATGTCCGGATCAGCGGCGAGATCCAAAACCTGATCATCAACGGCGTCGATGTGGCCCCTTTCATCGAGGCGGAGCTCGACCGGCGCGACCCCGACCGCGCCAAGATGCGCCCGACCGATCCCGCCGGCTTCCGCGAAGCGTGGGACATCGTCGAACGGCTCTGGGACGCGACGGTCGAGCGCGCTCGGGACCTCGATCCCCGGCTCCTGCATGAGTCCGTGGACGACGAGTTCACGTTCATCGAAACACTGCGTCATCTGGTCTTCGCGACCGATGCGTGGGTGCGGCGAGCGATCCTCGGCGATCCCTCGCCCTGGGACCCCCTCGACCTGCCGTGGGACGAGATGCCCGACACGCCGGGGATCCCGCGCGATCGGGTGGTCCTTCCCCCGCTCGAGGAGGTGCTGGCGCTGCGCCGGGACCGGATGGGGAGCGTGCGCAGGGTGATCGAGGGCCTGACCGACGAGGCTCTCGCGGCCGACACGGAGCCGGTCGATGGGGCCGGCTGGCCGCCGCCGAGGACCTTCCCGGTGCGCGAGTGCCTGCTGACCGTCCTTAACGAGGAGTACTACCACCGGCAGTTCGCGGAGCGGGATCTCGATGCGTTGGAGACGGACGCGAGACCGTTCGGCGAGCCCATGTGACGGATGTGTCAGGTCGGGGACTCCCGGCGTAGACTTGGCCCGTTCCCCGTGGAGATCCGGAGCGAGGAGGCGAACGCCATGGCCCGCGAGTACCAGGTCATCTCGACGGACGATCACATCATCGAGCCGCACGGCATGTTCGACGGACGGCTGCCGAAGGAGTTCGCCGAGCGCACCCCCAAGCTGATCGAGACGGAGGGTTCGGCGGCCTGGCACGTCGACGGCGTCGTGGGCCCGGACGGCTCGCCGCATGCCGTTGAGATGAGCGGCCTCTCGACCGCGGCCGGTCAGAAGGTCGAGGAGTTCAGCCCGAAGTCGAAGACCTTCGACGCGATGCGCAAGGGCTGCTACGACCCGGCAGAGCGCCTCAAGGACATGGACATCGACGGCGTGGACGCGCAGGTTTGCTTCCCCACGCTGCCGGGCCTCGCCGGGATCACGTTCATCGAGATCGCCGACAAGCCGTTCGCCGCGGCGTTGATCAAGGCCTACAACGACTGGCTGATCGAGGAATGGTGCGCGCCGGATCGGGAGCGCCTGCTGGGCGCGGCGATCCTCCCGCTGTGGGACATGCAAGAGTCCGCCGACGAGCTCCGTCGCGTCGCGGCCGCCGGGCTCAAGTGCATCTCGCTGCCATCGACGCCGGGCTCGGTTGAAGGGGTGCCGGGGTTCCACGACCCGTCGTGGGCGCCGGTGTGGGACGCGATGAGCGAGACGGGCCTTCCGGCCGAGATCCACATCGTCTCCGGCAAGGCCGACGTTTCTGCACTTGGTGGGCTCGGCGTGGGTGCAGAGATCTTCGTGGCGCTCGCGCCGTCGACGAACATGCAGACGGTCGCGGTGCTTCTGTTCAGCGGCATCCTCCGGAAGTGGCCGAAGCTCAAGTTCATCTCGGCGGAATCGGGGATCGGCTGGCTCCCGTACTTCATCGAACGCGCAGACTACGCGCATCGCAAGCACCGCTTTTGGACGGGCTCGAACATCGACGTGATGCCGTCGGACCTGTTCCGGCAGTCGATCTACGCGAACTTCATCTCCGACCGAGCGGGCGTCGAGGGCCGACACATGATCGGCGTCGACAACATCATGATCGGCACCGACTACCCGCATACCGATTCGTCGTGGCCCGACACGCAGCGCGTGATCAAGGAGCAGATGGGCGACATCTCCCAAGAGGATCGCGACAAGATCCTCTGGCGCAACGCCGCGCGCGTGTTCCAGCTGAACGGCTCGAAGTAGCGGCCACGATCGGGGAGCTGCTCCGCCGGGTTGCGTCCGATGATCCGGACGCGGTCGCGTTCGTCCAGGGCGACCGGCGGCTGACCTATCCGGACTGGGATCTCGCCGCGGATCGCGCCGCGACGCGGCTGTGGGACGCCGGCGTCCGGCCGGGCGACGTCGTCGCGCTCCTCATGGAGCCCTCGTTCTGGTATCCGATCGCGTACATCGGCGCGGCACGGCTGGGATGCGTGACGGCGGGGATCAACCCGCGGTTCGGCACCCGCGAGATCGAGCACATCCTTTCGAGCTCCGAGGCGACGGCGCTGGTGTCCGATCTCGATGCGCCGGGATCGACGCCGAGAGTTGTCCCGTCGGAGCTGGGCGAGGCGGACCCGGAGCCGCCCGACGCGGAAGCGGCGCCGTCGGATCCGGTCACGATCGTGTACACCAGCGGCACCACCGGGCTGCCGAAGGGAGCCACGTTCACCGTCTCGGCGTTGGACGCCGTGCGCCGGATCGAATCCGCGTTGGAGCCGTCCCTCGAGCTCACGAGCGGGCTCCAGGCGACCCCGATGACGCACATGGGCTACATGACGAAGATCGCGTCGCACATCGAGCGGCGGGCGAAGATCGTGCTGATGACAGACCGCTGGACCGCGCGCTCGGCGCTCGAGCTGATCGCGCAAGAGCGAATCACGCACATCGGCGGCGTTCCAACCCAGCTCGCGCTGATGATGATGGAGCCGTCGTTCGGCGACTTCGATCTCTCGTCGATCACATCTATCTTGATCGGTGGCGCGCCGGCGTCGCCCGACCTCGTGCGGCAGATCCGCGAGACATTCGGAGTCCCCGTGCAGCACCGCTACTCGTCGACGGAGCTCGCGTTGTGCTGCTCGACGCGGCTCGGCGACCCGGACGTCACCGTGGCCGAGAGCGTGGGCCGGGCGCTGCCGGAGGTCGAGCTCCGCATCCTCGAGCCGAACAAGGACGGGATCGGCGAGGTCGTCGCCCGCTCCCCCGCGATGATGCGCGGCTACTGGAACGATCCCGACGCCACCAGCGAGGCGATCGACGCCGACGGGTACTTCCACCCCGGCGACCTCGGGCGGATCGACGAGGATGGAAATCTAAGACTCGCCGGTCGCACGAAGGAGATGTATATCCGCGGCGGCTACAACGTGTACCCCGTCGAGGTCGAGAACGTCCTGCGAGAGCACCCGAAGGTGGCGCTCGTCGGCGTGATCGGGGTCCCCGACGAGGTTCTCGGCGAACGAGGGAAGGCGTTCGTCGTGCCCGCCGACCCGGCCGACCCCCCGACGGCCGAGGAGCTCAAGGCTTTCGTCGCCGATCGGATCGCCGACTACAAGACCCCCGACGTCGTCGAGATCCGCGGCGAGCTTCCCCTCACATCCATGTTCAAGGTCGACAAGTCCGCGCTGAAGACCTAGCGCAATCGCTCTCTCCGCTTAGAACGCCTCCGTGAGGCCTCCGAATTGGCTGAAAGACCACTGAAAGGCTGCCGCATACCCTCCTCGCCAATAGAGACACCTAGCGCAGGAGGTGGGTGTGATGCCGAGGGGTTTCGCTCTCGCAGTGACCGCTGTCGCCGTTCTCGTGACCATGGCTCTTCCGTCGAACGCGATAGCCGACTACGCATGTCACGGCGTCGAACTGGTGGCGGTCGAGGCTCTCGGGAACGGCGCGGGTCCCGTTTGCAGCTTCGAAGTCACATGTCCTGCTTCAGCGCCGAACGGCTGCGATCTTGATATCTCTGGATCGGCGACCGGCATCGGGTCGGTCGGTGTCTTGATCCAGACAGCGGGAGCGGCCATCGGGACGGGGTGCTTCGGAGCCGTCGGTTGCGCAGCGCCGCATACGATCGGGCATATCCATGCCGGCGATACCCATTCGGTCTACGGCGAGTGGAGCGGAGCTTCTGGAGTCAGCCCCCTACCGGCGCCGCTCGCCACCGCCGCGGTTTTGGCGAGGATCCGGGTGGATGCGCGTCTAACGCAGTAGCCATCGCGGTCTCGAGCATCACCGAGCGAACGGCCGTCCCGCCGACCGGGCGCGGGAAAGTGGTCCTCAGCTCATCCGGGCGATGATCATCCGCTGGATCTCCGACGATCCGCCGGCGATCCGCATCACGCGCGCCAGCCGGTAGAGCCGCTCGACGGTGTGCCCGCGCGTGTAGCCGATCCCGCCGAACACCTGCACCGCCCGGTCGACGACGTGGCCGACCATCTCCGAGCAGTACAGCTTCGCCATCGCGATCTCTTTGAACACGTCCTCGCCGTGGTCGGCGCGCTGCGCGGCGTCGTAACACATCGACCGCGCGGCGTAGAGCTCGGTCTCGGAGTCGGCGACCATCCACTGGATCGCCTGGTTCTCCGACAGCGGCTTGCCGAACGTGACGCGCTGCTTCGAGTAGTCCTTCATCAGCCGCAGCGCGAGGTCGGCCATCCCGATCGCGAACGACGCCATCGCGAGCCGCTCGTTCCCGAGGAACTGCACGGCATACGCGAACGCCTTCCCCGGCTCGCCGATGATGTTCTGCTCGGGGACGAACGCGTCCTCGAAGATCACCTCGGCCTGCAGGTCGTCGCCGCCCATCGTGTGCTGGATCGACCCGATCCGGTACGCGTCGCGGTCGACGAGGAACATCGAGAACCCGCCCTCGGGCGTCTTAGCCAGCACCTGGAGGAAGTCGGCGAACGGCGCGTTCGAGATGAAGTGCTTCCCGCCGTTCAGCACCCAGCCGCCGTCGACGGCCTTCGCGGTCGTGCGGATGGCGGCCAGGTCGGACCCGGCCTCCGGCTCCGTCAGTGCGATCCCGGTCGTCAGCTCGGCGCGCATCAGCGGCATCAGATACTTCTCGCGTTGATGCTCGGTTGCGAGCGCGTGGAGCATCTTGTTCGGCCCGAACGGCAGATCCCCGAGCATCAGCATCGCGAGGTGGTTCTGCGCCGAGCGCGACACCTCTTCCCGGACGAGGCACATCTCGTACTCGCCGAGGTCCGAACCGCCGATGTCGGACGGCATGAACATCGCGAAGTACCCGGCGGCGAGGCTCGCGCGCTGGACCCGGCGGCAAAGCTCGAAGATCTCGGATGTGATCTCTTCCGACGCGAGGAGCGAGGCGTGCTCCTCGGTCAACGGCATGATCTCGCGAGCGACGAACGCCCGAACGCCTTGCAGCAGCTGGCGGATCTCTTCCGGAACGTTGTGGTTCATAGGTTCTTCCCGATGATCAGCCGCTGGATCTGGTTCGTCCCGCCCCCGATCGGTCCGAGGAGCGAGTCGCGCACGAGCCGCTGCATGTCGAACTCCCTCAGGTATCCGTACCCGCCCATCACCTGCATGCCGTCGATGCAGACCTTGCGCGCCGTCTCGGTCGCGTAGACCTTGGCCTGGCTCGCCTCGACGTTGCACGGCTGCCCCGTCGCCTTCAGCCACGCCGCGTAGTAGGTGATCAGCCGGCAGGTCTGCGCGCCGATCGTCATGTCGGCGAGCAGCTGCTGGATCATCTGGTAGCTGATGATCGGCTTGCCGAACTGCACGCGCTGCTTCGCGTAGGCGATCGCGTCGTCGGTCGCCTTGCGCGCCATCGCGGTGTACTGCGCGGCGATCATGATCCGTTCGAGGTCCAGCTGCTTCATCAGCTGGATCCACCCTTGGTTCACCATCTCGGGGCCGCCCATGACCATCGACTCGTGCACGCGCACGTCGTCGAAGAAGACCTCGAACAGTCCGATGATCTCGCTGCCGATCTTGCCGAGCCGCCGGTAGCGGATCCCCGGCGTGTCCATCGGAAGCATGAAGATCGTCATCCCCGAGTAGTCGCCGCCGGGCGAGGTGTTCGTCGCGATCATCATGTGCGTCGCGATGTCGACGCCGGAGATCATCGTCTTCTGACCGTTGATCACATAGCGGTCGGCGTCCTTGGTCGCGCGCGTCTCGATGTGGACGGCATCGGAGCCGGCGTTGGGCTCGGTGAGCCCGAAGCAGCCGCGGATCTTCCCCTGCGCGATCTCCGGCAACCACTTGCGCCTCTGCTCCTCGGAGCCGTTGTAATTGATCATCTCGCCGGCGAAGAACGCGGGGAGGATGAAGATCGACGCCACGGCCGCGCTGCCGTAGCAGACCTCCTCCATCGCGATCACGAAGTCCATCACGTCGCCGCCGGTACCGCCGTACTCCTCGGGGAAGGGCAAACCGAGAAGGCCGGTCTCGACGACCTTGTCGACGAGCTCGAACGGGTACCGGCCCTCGTCGTCGAGGCGGCGGTCGAGGTCGGGCGGGCACTCGCGCTTGATGAAGTCGCGCAGCGTCTCGCGGAACGCTTCCTGCTCGGGCGTGAACGTGAAGTCCATGGCTAACCCTTCGTCGGGCGGAACTTCGGGAGCCGCAGCTTGGTATGGAACGCGTCTTCTTGCTCCGCGTCGAACCAGAGCTCTACCGGCATGCCGATCCGGACGTCCTCGACGGGGCAGTCGGTGACGTTGGAGGTCATGATCGGGCCTTCCTCGAGCTCGACGTCGGCGACGACGTACGGGACCTGTGCGGAGAACGTCGGATGGATCGCCTGGCGCACGATCGTGAACGAGAACACGGTTCCGCGACCGCTCGCGACCATCGAGCCGAGATCCTGCGAGAGGCAGCGGGTGCAGCACGGTCCCCACGGCATCTGCTTGTTGCCGCACGCGTTGCATGTCTGGACGCGGAGCTCCTCGCGGAGCGTTGCTTCCCAGTAACCGCGCGTCTCCTCGACCACGATCGGGACGGCGCCGGCGACGAGCTCGGTCAGCGTGTGCGGCATCAGGCGGCGCCTCTCGTGAGGAGAAGGGTGGCGTGGGCGGCGTGGAAGCCGCCCTGGCCGGCGACGACGCAGACCTCGGCGTCGGCGACCTGCGAGGTCGACTCGCCCCGGATCTGCCGGACACCCTCGGCGAGCACGTTCCACCCGACGAGGTTGGCCTCGGAGAGCATCCCGCCGCTCGTATTGGACGGCAGCGCGCCTCCCAGCTTCAGATTCCCTTCCAGCGCGAAGGGCCCCGCCTCGCCGCGCTTGCAGAACCCGTAGTCCTCCAACGTGATCAGCACCGTCGACGTGAAGCAGTCGTAGAACTGCGCGACGTCCACGTCTTCGGGCTCCAGGCCCGCCATCCGGTACGCGGTTTGCGCCGACCGGGCGCCGGGATAGCTCGTGTAGTGGTCCGGGTCGGACAGCCCCTGGAGGTTCGCCGCCACGCCGGCGCCGGCGACGAAGGCCGGCGGCTTCGCGAGGTCCCCCGCGCGCTCGGCGCTCGTGACGACGACCGCCACGGCCCCGTCCGACGCGCCGATCGTGCAGTCGAGGACCCGCAACGGCTCCGAGACATAGCGGTTCTCGAGGTACTGCTCGATCGTCAGCGGGTCGCGGTAGGTCGCGCCGGGGTTGCGCGACGCGTGGTCACGGAAAGCCACGGCGACGCCGCCGAGCATCTCCTCGGTCACGCCGAACTCGTTCATGTACCGCTTCGCGGCGCGCGCCTCCATGATGGGACCGCCGGCGAGCCCGTACGCGATGTCGTCCGAGGGAGCCTGGCCGCGACCCATCTGCGCCCGGCCGAACAGCATCGGCATGCCGGTCTTGGCGTTCTCGCCGTAGACGCAGACGGCGACCTCGCACAGGCCGGCCTCGACCGCGAGCGCCGCTTCGGCGACCAGCGCGACCGCGGTCGCCCCGCCGATGAATTTCTGGGACAAGTAGTTCGTCCGCAGGCCGAGCTTCCCGCCGAGCTGCTCGGCGTGCAGGAGCAGCGGTTCGGCCAGCGGCGGGGCGGTCAGCAGGCCGTCCACGTCGGCCTTTGTTATCCCGGCGTCCTCGATCGCGAGGCGAACCGCTTCGGTCTGGAGGCTCCAGGCGCTGCGGCCGGGAAGCTTCCCGAACCGGGTAGCCCCGACGCCCGCGATGGCGGTTTTCCCCGAGAGACTCATGTGCTTGGAAAGTGTAGGGGTCAACTGACCCGCATGTCAGTTGGTTGCGGTTTTAGGGTGGCCGCTCGACGGAGCGCGTAAGAGGAGGACCCGGATGGAGCTGCGGCAGATGGAGATCCCGACCCCCACGCTCGTCGAGGAAGCGATCGACCGCGGCGACAGCGATGTCGCCAAGAAGCTCCTTCGCTCGATGGAGGCCGATTGGCTCCGCAACAAGGATTACTCGATCAACTGGATCACCTCGCTGCTTTCGTTCATCGGCCGCCGGCTCGGCGAGCCGGCCGTTGAGGAGGCGTTGCGCGACTTCGGCGACCGGTACCTGGCCGAGCGGCGAGCCGGATACGCCGCGGTCACGCCGGAGGTGCGGCTCGAGGGACTCATACGTGCGATGAAGGCGAACGGCGCCGACGTCGAGGTCGCGCAAGACGACGACAAGTACGTCGCGTCGTTCCGGTGCGGCTCGGGCGGGAAGCTCATCGACGACGGCGCCTACGGGCCGCCGCGCGACTACCTGACGCTGCACGGTCCGACCCCGGTCACGTTCGGTCGCGAGACGCTACCCGTGTACTGCGCGCACTGTTCGGTCAACAACGAGATCGAGCCGATCGAGTCCACCGGCGTCCCGGTCACGATCGAGTTCCCGCCGGAACGGCCCGGCGAACGCTGCGTCCACCACGTCTACAAGGACCCGGCGCGCATCCCCGTCGAGATCTACCGCCGCGTCGGCAAGGGGAAACCCGCGTGACCGAGCAGACCGTCGCCGAGCTCGCGCAGGCCTACGGCGAACGCGCGGACAGCTACGAGGATCTTTGGGCGCCGGTCCTCCGGCCGAAGGGACGGGCACTGCTCGACGCGCTCGAGCCCGACGCAGCGGAAACGTTCCTCGACCTCGGCACCGGAACGGGAACGCTCCTCGGCGAGATCGCCGAGGTGGCGCCGCGCGCGAGGATCGTCGCGGTAGACCGCTCCGAGGGCATGATCCGACTGGCACGCGGGGACGCCATGCGCGCCGTGATGGACGCGCAAGCGATCGCCCTGGGCGGGGAAACGATCGATGCCGGGGTGATGGCTTTCGTGATCTTTACGGTGCCCGACCCGCCGGGCGTGCTGGCCGAAGTTCATCGGGTCCTGCGACCCGGCGCGCGGTTCGGCGTCGCGACCTGGGGCGACGAGCCCGACGTTCCCGCCGACGCCGTCTGGACCGAGGAGCTCGCCGAGGCCGGAGCCGACGCGGACCCGGTGACCGCGATCAACCGGCGCGACATCACCGACACGCCGGAGAAGCTCTCGGCGCTGTTCGCCGCGGCCGGGTTCACCGACGTCCGCACCTGGACCGACCGGCTCGATCTCATCTGGAAGCCCGACGACTACATCCGTTTTATCTCCGCGGGCGGCCCGACCAGGCGACGCCTCGACACGCTCGATCCCACCGACCAGAAACGATGCCTCGACCGGGTGCGAGCCAGGCTCACCGACCTCGGGCCCGACGATCTCGCCGAACGCTCCGAGATCGTTTACGCGATCGGCATACGACCCTAGGCCGACGCCGTTCACCTGCGGAAACGAACGCGTCCTCACCGATGGCCGCGGTCGCGTCGCGGCGACGCCATCGGACACACAGCGGTACGCGTACTGAATCTAAGCCTTCCTCCGTATTGCCATGTTTCTCCCAATCCACGAGATTCAAAGTCAGTCCCGCTTGGGCACGGGGCAAGGGGGTTCGTACGGCGACGACGGGGGATACCTTCACCTTCGAAGAGCGGTTCCACGCGGCGCTTTCGCACCGGGTCCGATCCTCCCTGTCCGGGCTCATCCTCGTCGCGATGCTATCCGCCTGCGCGGCGGCCCCCGAAGCACCTTCCCCGCGATCGGTCGCCAAGATCGAGCGGCTCGACGCCGCGACGGCGCGGATCACGCTCACCGATCAGACCGTCACGCGGATGGGGATCGAGACCGTGCCGGTCTCGACGACCTCTGAGGGCCTCGTCGTTCCCTACGGCGCCCTCATCTACGACATCCATGGGGATGCGTTCGTCTACACCAACCCCTCCCCGCTCGTGTTCGTACGTCACGCCGTGCGTGTGAAGCAGATCCGGGGCGACCTGTTGGTCCTCGCCGACGGTCCGGCGAGCGGCGTTCGCATCGTCACCATCGGCGGCGGGTTGCTGCTCGGGATCGAATTGGGCATCGGGGAACGGTGACGGGAGGGCAGCGGAGATGATGCGGTGGATCGTCGGGTCGAGCCTGAAACTGCGGCGCGTCGTCGTCGTGGTCGCCGCCGCGCTGATGGTGGCCGGCTTCATGCAACTCGGCGACACGCCGGTCGACACCCTGCCCGAGTTCGCCCAGCCGACGGTCGAGGTCCAAACCGAAGCGCTCGGGCTGTCGGCCGTCGAGGTCGAGCAGCTCATAACGGTGCCCTTGGAGCAGGATCTCCTCAACGGGATCGCCTTCCTCGAGACCATCCGCTCGGAGTCGGTCCCGAGCCTTTCCTCGATCGAGCTGGTCTTCGAGCCTGGAACCGACCTGCTCCGCGCGCGCCAGCTCGTCCAGGAGCGACTGACCGAGGCGCACGCCCTGCCCAATGTCTCGAAGCCGCCGACCATGCTTCAGCCGGTGTCGTCGTCGCGACGCGTGATGATGATCGGGATGTCGTCGCAGGAACTGTCCTTGATCGAGATGTCCTTGCTCGCACGATGGACGATCAAACCGCGGCTCCAAGGGGTCGCCGGCGTCGCGAACGTCGCCGTTTGGGGACACCGCGAGCGCCAGCTCCAGGTCCGCGTCGACCCGAGCCGGCTCCGCGCGAACGGGGTCACGCTCCCCGAGGTGGTCGACACCACCGGGAACGCGCTGTGGGTGTCGCCGCTGACGTTCCTGGAGGCTTCGACCCCTGGGACCGGCGGCTTCATCGACACGCCGAACCAGCGCCTTCTGATCCAGCATCTGCTTCCTGTGAAGACCGCCGACGATCTGGCACGGGTCGCGATCACAACGCGGAACGGCCGGACGGCGTTGCGACTCGGCGACGTCGCAACGGTCGTCGAGGATCATCAGCCGCTGATCGGTGACGCCGCGTTGCCGGGGGGCGCCGGGCTGCTCCTCGTCGTCGAGAAGTTCCCCGAGACCGACACCCTGAAGGTCACCCAGGACGTGGAGGAGGCGCTCGCCGGGCTGGGTCCGGGTTTGTCCGACGTGCGCTTCGACACCTCCATCTACCGTCCCGCCGATTACGTTCGCCGGTCGATCGACAACGTCGCCATTGCGCTGATCATCGGCGCGATCCTGCTGATGCTGGTCCTCGGCGCCTTCTTCTGGGATTGGCGACCGGTCGTCGTGAGCGGCATAACGATGGCAGCCGCGGCGGCGGCCGCGCTGGTCGTTCTCCGGCTCCGCGACACGACCGTGAACTCGATCGTGATCGCCGGATTGGGGATGGCGTTGATCGCGATCGTCCACGATGCCGTCTCCGGCACCGACGCCGTCCTTCGTCGTCTCCGGGATCGAACGAAGGACAGAAGCAGCCGATCGATCATCCTGGATGTGCTCGACGCCACGCTGGAATCCCGCGGCTCTCTGCTCTTCGCGACGGCCATCATCGGCGTCGCCGTCATCCCCCTGCTGTTCCTCGGGGGCGTGGCCGGAGCCTTCTACCCGGCGCTCGTCGCCTCCTATCTGCTCGCGATCCTCGCATCGATGGTGGTCGCGCTCACGGTGACGCCCGCCCTGGGGATGCTCCTTCTCGCCGGTGACCGACTCGACCGCCCGGAGCCACCGCTCGTCCGTAGGCTCCACGGCGTCTCCGATCGCCTGGTCGCTCCGCTGACGGCTCGTCCGATGCGGGCCGTCCTCGCCGTCGGATTGATCGCCGCGGCGGGGTTGGCGATGCTCCCGATCATCAGGCGCGGTCCGGTCCTGCCGACCTTCCGGGAGCCCGTTCTGCTCGTGGACATCGACGCGGCACCCGGTACGTCTCCCGTCGAGATGACTCGGATCGTCGCCAAGGCGGGATCCGAGCTCCGATCGCTCCCCGGCGTTCGGTCGGTCGGCGCGTATGTCGGTCGCGCGGTGACGTCGGACAGGATCGTCGGCATCAACACTGCCGAGATCCTCGTCGCGATCAACCCACAAGCCGACTATGAAGCGACCCTCACGGGCATCCGCGGGGTCATGGCCGCGTACCCGGGCATCGATCAGGACGTGCTGATCTACTCGAACGAACGCGTGACCGACCTCCTCACCGGGATCGAGAACGACGTGGTCGTGCGCCTGTTCGGCGAAGACCTCACGGTCCTCACGACGAAAGCTCAAGAGGTCCAGGGGATGCTCGCCGGGATCGACGGCGTGACGCAGCCGGTCGCCGACATCCCCCTCCAGGAGCCGACGCTCGAGATCGAGGTGAACCTCGCCGCGGCACAGCGGCACGGCATCAAGCCCGGCGACGTCCGCCGGGCGGCGACCACGCTCTTGAGCGGCCTCGAGGTCGGCCAGCTCTTCGACGACAACAAGATCTTCGAGGTGGTCGTCTGGGCAACCCCCGAGGTTCGCTCGAGCATCGAAGCCGTCCGCAGGTTGCTCATCGACACTCCGGACGGCGGGCAGGTCCGCTTGAGCGAGGTCGCGCAGGTACGGATCGCACCGAACCCGACGGTGATCGCGCGCGAGGCCGTCTCGCGCAGCATCGACGTCATGGCGAACGTGCGGGGACGCAGCCTCGGAGCGGTGATGGACGATGTCGAAGCCGGCCTGGCACGGATCGACTTCCCGCTGGACTACCACGCGGAACTGCTGCAGGACGCGGCCGAGCGCGTCGCCGAAGGCCGCCGGGTCGTCGCGTCGGCGATAGCGGCGGCGATCGGCATCCTCCTGCTCCTCCAAGCCACGTTCGGAAGCTGGCGACTGGCGATCTTGCTCTTCCTGACGTTGCCGGCTGCGGTCGCGGGAGGTCTCGTCGGCGCGGCGGTCGGAGATCGAGCCGTGTCCATCGGAACCGTCGGCGGCGTGATCGCCGTGCTCTTCGTGACGGTCCGCAACGGGATCCTGCTCTTCAGACGCTACCGGCACCTCGAACGGCTCGAAGGCGCAGATACCGGCTCGCCCATGATCCTGCGAGGCGTGCGCGACCGGATCACGCCCACGATCATCTCGGCGCTCGCGACGTTCGCGGTCCTCCTGCCGGTCCTGGTGCGGGGGGTCCGGCCCGGAACGGAGATCCTCCATCCGATGGCGGTCGTAATCGCAGGCGGCCTCGTGTCCTCGACACTCGTCACGACCGTGCTCCTCCCCGCGCTCTATCTCCGATTCCGCGGCGAACCGGGGACCCGCACGGTGGACGACGACGTCGAGCTGATCCGGACGCGAGTCATCGTGCTCGACGACGAGGAACCCGTCGGCGCCGGCAGGGCCGTCGCCGCGACCGCGACGGATCCCCAAGCGACCTCGTAGCGGTGACCACCATGCGCTCGAGGATCACGTCGGCGCTCGGGGCGGCCGTCGTCGCCTTGATGCTCGCGAGCTGCGCGGAGGTCTCGGAGGCGAAGCACACAACGGTCGAGCCGTACACCAAGGTGGAGACCGGCGACAAGGGTCTGTACCGCGTGACGCTGACCGAGAGCGCGATCGCTCGCCTCGACGTCAAGACGGCGCCGGTCGTTGAGGCCCGCGGGCGCAGCGGCGCGATCCGGCGGGTCATCCCCTACGGCGGGATCATCTACGACCTCGACGGGAAGACCTTCGCGTACACGAGTCCGGAGGCGCTCGTCTTCCTTCGACAGCCCGTGTCGATCGACTACATCGACGGTGATCGGGTCTTCCTGCTGTCGGGGCCAGAGGTCGGAACGGCCGTCGTCGTGACGGGCGCCGCGGAGCTGTACGGCATCGAGTTCGGGTTGGGGAAGTAGCGGGTGCCCCGGCTGCGAAGGGACGCGGCGCCATGATGCGATGGCTGGTCGGGTCAAGTCTGAAATTCAGGTTCCTGCTCGTCGCCGGCGCCGCCGCAATGATGCTCTTCGGCTTCGGACAGCTCCGCTCGATGCCGGTGGATGTCTTCCCCGAGTTCGCACCGCCCAAGGTCGAGATCCACACGCTCAGCGTCGGACTTTCGGCGGCCGAGGTGGAATCGCTCGTCACGATCCCCCTCGAGCAGGTCCTCCAAGGGATCCCAGGGCTCGACATCCTGCGCTCGAAGTCGGTGGAGCAGCTCTCCCAGATCGAGCTCCTCTTCGTCCAGGGAACCGATCTGCTGGACGCGCGGGCACTTGTCTCCGAGCGCCTCGCGATAGCCGGGGCCACGTTGCCCACCTACGCCGCGCCGCCGGTCATGCTCCAGCCCCTTTCGGCGACCAGCCGGGTGATGAAGATCGGGCTCTCGTCGAAGACCGTGTCGACGATCGACATGTCGATGACGGCCTACTGGAAGATCCGGGCGCGGCTCCTGCGCGTCCCCGGCGTCGCGAACGTGCCGATCTGGGGCGAGCGGATCCACATGTACGTCGTTCAGGCCGACACCGCACGGATGGCGAAGCACGGTGTGTCGCTGAACCAGGTCATGGAAGCGACCGGCGACGCGCTGAACGACGGG
>DATFGK010000033.1:0-5987 GCA_035249485.1 Actinomycetota bacterium
GTCCCTGCGAAGATCCATCGGCGGCGCTGGGTGATACACCGCTAGCGGACCGGCACGGCCCGGCGAACATGCTCGGGTAGGCTTAGCCGCATGCTCGAGCGGCGAGTCGCATTGCGTTCCGACGGGCTCACGCTCTCCGGCGAAGCGATCATCCCCGACGATCCCGCGTTACTGTGCGTCTTGTGCCACGGCATCCCGAGCGGCCGCCCACGGGATCCCGACGATGCCGGCTACGCCGGCTTGGCGCGCGCGTTGGCCGGCCGGGGCTTCGCGGCGTTCTGGTTCGACTTCCGCGGGGTGCGCGGCGCCCCCGGCGAGTTCTCGATAGCCGGCTGGTGCACCGACCTCGAAGCCGCGCTCGACGCCGACGCGGAGTTCGGTGCGATCCCCCGCGTGGCCGTTGCTTCCTCCGCCGGCGGCGCGGTCGCGATCGCGGTGGCGGCGCGGCGCGAGGACGTGCTCGGGGTCGCGACCTTTGCGACACCCGCGTCGTTCACGTTCGGTCGCCTCGTGTCGGATCCGGAGACGCTGGTTCAGACGTTCCGGAACTCGGGGCTCATCCGCGACCCGGCGTTCCCACCGGACCTCGGAGCATGGTGGAGCGAGTTCGCATCGGTGGCGCCCGAAGAGATCGTCGGCAAGATCGCACCCCGCCCGGTGCTCCTGGTCCACGGGGACTCCGACGACGTGGTTCCTTACCCGCACGCCGAGCGGCTCTTCCTCGCCGCCGGCGAGCCGAAGGAGCTCGTGCGGATCCCGCACGGCGGACACCAGCTCCGTCGCGACCCGAGAGCGGTCGAGGCGCTGGCGGACTGGCTGAAGAATCTGCCCGGGTCGCCTCGCTAGCGGGTCCGCGTCCGATTCGCCCGACCCTTCTCGATTTCGGGGGTAAAGCATTCTCCGAAGGCGGCCGATAGAACGCTCAGAGGGGCATCTGGTGGGGGCCGTGCCCGAACGCCTGAGGGGAGAGCATGGACGACGTTCGCACGCCCTGCGCACATCGGGGTTCAGCGGACGTGCTCGAGAGCAACGTCGAGACGCCGCAAGGACCGATAACCCTTTGCATCTGTCGCACGTGTCGTCGCTTCTGGCTCGAGCGCAACGGATGGTTACTGTCGCGTCGCGAGACGGTCTCGATCCTCAAGACGTTCCCGTTCACGCAAGCCGGCATCGAGCGCCTCGCGCGCTGATCGCTCCGCTCGAGAGGCTCGCCGCCCGGTACCCCCTTTGGTAGGATGGATCGCGTTAGGGGTACGGTTCTGCGCAAACGGTTGGCCGCGGGACTTCCCGCGGCCGTTTCGCTTGTTAGGCCGGGCCCGAAGCACGACGACCGCTTCGCGCGGCATTTCGAAGGAGGGAAACAGTTTGCGCGGGACCGTCAAGTGGTTCAGCGACGAGAAGGGCTTCGGCTTCATCTCGCGAGAAGGTGGGGACGACGTCTTCGTCCACTTCACCGGCATCGCGGGTGATGGCTTCCGCTCGCTCGCCGAGGGCCAGCAGGTCGAGTTCGAGATCAGCGAAGGCAAGAAAGGCCCACAGGCCACGAACGTCAAGCCGGTAGCCTGAAACTCGAGCCCCGAACACCGAAGAGGCCGGAGCTCCGGCCTCTTCGCTTTTCGGTTCCATCCCCGCGCCGGTGGGCGCACTGCACTCGCTGGCTCTGGATATGGACGCCGCTTCCGTCGTCAGAAGCGACGTCCGGACCCAGAAGGACGCCCCTCGTCGGGCTTCCTCCGCTCCATGTTCGTGCCGGGGCGGCTCTGCCGGTATAGCCCGGGGAGGCCATTTCCTCATGGCCGGATGGGGTGGGCGATCGAGCGGTCGTTCGCGGCGGCGACGAACGCGGCGAGGAGCCGGCGGCCAGGCTCGTCGCTCATCGTCTCCGGATGCCAGCCGACGCCGATCGTGAATCCCGGGCCCTCAACGGCCTCCACGACCCCGTCTGCGGTCCTGCCAACGGCCTCGAGCATCGGGGGAAGCGCGGCCGGCGCTTGATGGTGTCGCGAGTTCGTGGTGAGGGTCGCCGCGCCGAGGATGCGGGCCAGCCTGCTCGCCGGATCCAGGCGCACGTCGTGGGTGACGCCGTCCCCCTCGTGCGCAACGGCACCCGGCAGATCCGGTACGTGTTGGTGGAGCGTGCCTCCGAGCGCCACGGTCAGAATCTGGGCTCCCAGGCAGATCCCGAGTACGGGAAGGCCGGCGGCTACGGCATCACGTGCGATAGCGATCTCGAACCTTTCACGCTCGGGATCCGGATCCCGGATCTCGGCGGCCGGTTCGTGTCCATAGCTCCGCGGGTCGACGTCGCCTCCGCCGGGCAGGACGAGTCCGTGGACGCGCGCGAGCGAAACGGCCCCCTCGTCGGGGCGGAGGAGAACGGGAACGCACCCGGCGGCGTGCAGCGCGGAGCGCAGCGCGTGCTGCGCGCGCTGACGCTCGGCCGTCAGAGCTCCTCCGGTTACACCGACGATCGGACGCGGCATCAGGGCGTCAGTCTACGGTCGGGCGGCCGAGGCTAGACTTCGCGTCATGCGGGGACGTCTCTTCCTCGGCACGAGCGGGTTCGCGTATCCGGAGTGGAAAGGCGTGCTCTATCCGGCCGACATCCGCTCGGACGCGATGCTCCGGTTCTATGCGTCGCAGTTCCCAAGCCTGGAGATCAACTACACGTACCGCCGCGACCCCTCGGAGAAGATGCTCGGCAAGTGGTTCGCCGACACCCCGGAGGGGTTCTCGTTCTCGCTCAAAGCGCATCGGCGCATCACGGATCAGTGGCGCCGAGATCCCGCCGTCGCCGAACCGCTGGATCACTTCTTGAAGATGATAGAGCCGCTCGGGGATCGCGTCGGGCCGGTGTTCATCCAGGGCCCGCACAACCTCAAGGCGGCGCCGGGCATGCTCGAGGGGTTCCTTCCGCTGCTGCCGGATGGACGTCGGTTCGCGTTCGACTTCCGGCACGCATCGTGGCGCGACGACGCGGTGAAGGAGAAACTCGCCGGGCGCAACGCGGCTTGGTGCGTCGCCGACACCGACGATCACGATGCGACCTTCGAACTCACGTGCTCGGAGTTCGCCTACGTTCGGCTGCGCAAGGCGACGTACGAGGACGAAACCCTCGCCCGCTGGGCCGAGGACTTCCGCGCCGCGCTCGAGGCCGGGACCGACGTCTACTGCTACTTCAAGCATGCGGACGGCGACGGCGGACGCGGCGTGGGCTACGCGCGGCGGCTGGCAGAGCTGCTCGGCGAGGGGCGGGGCTAGGAGCTTCGGGGCGCGCGCTCGCGGAGCACGCGCTTCAGAACTTTGCCGACCTGGTTGCGCGGCAGATCGGGCACGAAGGTGATCCGCCGCGGCGTCTTGTACTTCGCGAGGTGTTCGCGGCAATGGCGGAGCAGGTCGTCCTCGGTTGCCTCGGTGCCGATACGGCGCACGACGAACGCTTCGACCTCCTCGCCGTACGTGGGGTCGGGGATCCCGACGACGGCGACCTCGGCGACGCCGGGGTGCGCCGCGAGGACCTCCTCGACGTCGTGCGGGTAGACGTTGAGGCCGCCGCGGATGATCAGGTCCTTCACCCGGTCGACGATGAACAGGTAGCCGTCTTCGTCGAGGTAACCGATGTCGCCGGTGTGCAGCCAGCCGTCCCGGATCGTGCGGGCGGTCTCCTCCGGCAGGTTGTGGTAGCCGGCCATCACGTTCGGGCCTCGGACGCAGATCTCTCCGAGCTCGCCGGGCCTGAGCTCCACGTCGTCGGGGTCCATGATCGCGAGCTCGACGCCGGGGATCGCGAAGCCGCTCGATCCTTCCTTGCGCGGCGACGTGATCCGGTCGGCGGTAACGATCGGCGCGGCTTCGGTGAGCCCGTACACCATGCGAACCGTGGCGCCGGTCTTGCGCTCGAAGTTGCGGATGAGCTCGGTCGGCGCCGGCGACGCGCCGAACGCGACCTGCTCGAGCGTCGACAGGTCGTACTGATCGATGGCGGGATGGTTGAGCAGCAGTGCGGCCATTGTCGGAACGAGCGTCGTCGCGACGACGCCGTACTCCTGGATATTGCGACAGAACAGCTCGGGATCGAACCAGCGCATCAACACGCTCCGGGCGCCGTTCTTCGTCCCCGCGACCCAGCCGACCAGGCCACCGGCGTGGGCGAGCGGCATAACGGCGAGCGCCATCGCGGTGCGGTCGAGCTCGGAGATCTCATGGACCGCTTCGGCCTGGTGGAGCATGTTGCCGTGGGTGAGCACGACGCCTTTGGGCCGGCCGGTCGTACCCGACGTGTACATGAACAGCGCGGGATCGGATGGCTCGCGATCGACCAGCGGCGCATCGGGCGACACGGCGGCGAGCAGCTCCTCGAGCGTAAGTGCTCCGTCGGCCGTGCCGCCGGCGACGAGTACCGCGGGCGCCGGATGGCAGCCGTTCGCGGCCTCGATCGCGCGGGCCACGAACTCGGGGCTCGTGATGATCGCCTTCGCCTCGGAGTCGGCCAGGATGTGCTGCAGCTCCTCGGTCGCGAGCAGGAAGAGCAGCGGAACGACCACGCCGCCCATGCGCAAGATGCCCCCGTAGCTGATCCCGACCTCGGGGCAGTTCGGGAGCATCACGGCGACGCGCTCGCCCGGCCGGACGCCGAGGCCGGTCAGCGCGTTCGCGAGACGGCGGCCGGCGTCGAAGAGCTCGCGGTTCGTGTAGGTGCGGCCGTCGTAGATCGTCGCCTCGTACTCACCGTAGGTGTCGAGGTTGTAGTCGGTGAGCGAGGCGAGGTTCACCCGGTGGCGGCCTTCTTCTTCTTGGGGGCGGCCCTGCTCGCGGCCTTCTTCTTGGAGACTGCCGGCTTCTCCGGCTTGCCGGAGGTCTGCTCGACGGAGGCTTTCAGCGCTTCCATGAGGTCGACGACGGTCGCGGTGCCGGTCTCCTCGACCACGGCGATCTCCTTGCCCTCGATCTTGGCCTGGACGACCTCCTCGAGACGCTCCCGGTAGTCGTCGTGGAACTCGTCGGGATCGAAGTGATCGGTCATGTTCTCGATCAGCGACTGCGCCATCTTCAACTCCTGCGGCCGGATCTCCTCGTCGGGGATCTCGATCTCGTCGAACTCGGCGGGTCGGATCTCGTCCGGCCAGAACATCGTCTCGAGCACGAAGACGTTGCCGCGGAGCCGCAAGGTCGCCAGATGCTCCTTGTCGCGGAACGTGACCTTGGCGATCGCGACGTAATCGTCGTCGCCGAGCGCCTTGCGCAGCAGCGCGTACGCTTTGGCGCCGGTCTGCTCCGGGACGAGGTAGTACGGGTTCTTCCAGTAGATCGGGTCGATCTCGTCGGCGGGCACGAACTTCAAGATGTCGATCGAGCGGGTGGAGCGCGTGCCGCGCTCGATCTCGTCCTCGCTGAGGACGACGTAGTGATCCTTCTCGTACTCGTAGCCCTTGGTGATCTCGTCCCAGGTGACCTCTTCGCCGCAGACGGAACAGGTCCGCTTCATCTTGATCCGGCCCTGATCCTTCTCGTGCAGCTGGTTGAATTTGAAGCTCTTCTCTTCGGTCGCGGTGTACATCCGGATCGGGATCGTCACGAGCCCGAAGGAGATCGCACCCTTCCAGATCGTCTTCGCCATGGCCGACACACCCTCCGCTGGAGAACCTTCCGTAAAGATAGACGAGGCGAGGGACGCGAAATAACCGGCCTCGGCGCCGGTGCGCCGCGTCCAGCGTTCCCGCTGGTCATGATGCCTCAGCTCAGCCGGGCGCGCCCCTCGCGGCCGAGCGTCACCAGGAACCAGATCGCCGTAAGGCCGTAGAGCACGCTCGCCGAGATCAAACCGCCGCGGATCCCGATCGGCGCGACGGTCGGGAGGGCGGCGCCGAACACCCAGGCGATCTGGAACAGGGTCTCGAAGCGCGCGAAGGCGCGCCCGCGCACGGCCTCGGGCGCCTCACGCTGGACGAGGGCCTCGAACCCGAGCCGGGTCGCGCTCGACACCACAC
>DATFGK010000034.1:0-9685 GCA_035249485.1 Actinomycetota bacterium
ACCCCGGCGGGGATGCTCAACGCGATCGGCCTCCAGAACCCCGGCGTGGACGCGTTCATCGCCAAAGACTTGACCTGGCTCGACAAGCGGAACGTCCCGGCGATCGCTTCGGTCGGCGGCCAGACACTCGAGGACTACGTCGCCTGCGCGGACAGGCTCCGCGATGCGCCGGCGCTCGTCGGGATCGAGCTGAACCTGAGCTGTCCCAACCTCGAGGACCGCGGCTTCATGTTCGCGCTCTCGGCCGAGCGCACCGCCGAGGTGTGCGCGGCCGTCAAGGAGCGCGCGATGGTCCCGGTCTTCGCGAAGCTCTCGCCGGACGTGACCGACCTCGTCGCGATCGCGGGAGCGGCCGTGAAAGCCGGCGCCGACGGCCTCTCGCTGATCAACACGACGCTCGGGATGGCCATCGACACCAAGACGTTCCGGACCAAGCTCTCGACCGGGACCGGCGGGCTCTCCGGTCCGGCGATCCGCCCGATCGCGGTCCGTTGCATCTGGCAGGTGCACCGAGCGATGCCGCACGTGCCGATCATCGGGATGGGCGGCGTGACGTCCGCCGAGGACGCGCTCGAGCTGATCCTCGCGGGCGCGAACGCCGTCGCCGTGGGCACCGCCAACTTCTACGAGCCGCGAGCGACCGAGCTCGTGCGCGACGGCCTCGAGCGGATCATGCGCGAGCGCGGCATCGCGAGCCTCGAACAGATCCGTGGAAGCGTGAAGGTGGAAGGATGACGAACCCGCTGATCGTGGCGCTCGACGTGCCGACGCTCGAGGAGGCGACCGCGCTCGCCGATCGCGTCGGCGACGCCGCCGGCGGCGTGAAGGTCGGCATGGAGCTCTTCTACTCTGAAGGCCCGCTCGTCGTCACCGCGTTCGACGCGCCGGTGTTCCTCGACCTCAAGCTGCACGACATCCCGACGACGGTCGCGCGAGCCTTGCAGGCGCTGGAGCCGATCGCGCCTTGGATGGTCAACGTCCACACACTCGGCGGCCGCGCGATGATGCAAGCCGCTGCTGAGGCGAAGCCATCCTCGACGAAGCTGCTCGCGGTCACGATCCTGACGCACCTGAACGACGAAGATCTGAGCGAGCTGGGCTTACCGAAGGCGAGCGAGGCGGTCCCGGCGCTGGCGAAGCTCGCCGCCGAGTCGGGCTGCGACGGTGTCGTCTGCGCGCCGCTCGACGTCGAGCGAGTGCGCGCCGTCGTTCCGCCGGACTTCATGATCGTGACGCCGGGCGTGCGGCCGGCAGGAAGCGACGATGACGAGCACGCGCGCAGCCTCACGCCCGCCGGCGCGATCCGAGCCGGCGCGACGCACCTCGTGGTCGGGCGGCCCATCACACGCGCGTCCGACCCGCGCGCGGCGGCACAAGCGATCCTGGAGGAGATCCGCACATGAACCCGGCCGAGGTCCATGAGCTTTTCGAACGGCACGGCGCGATCTCGTCGGGGCATTTCAAGCTCTCGAGCGGCCGTCACTCGGACGCCTACGTCCAATGCGCTCGGGTGCTCGAACACCCGCGCGTCGCCGCATCGCTCGCGCACGCCCTGACGGATCGGTTCGCGGATCCGGTGGACGTCGTGGTCTCCCCGGCGATGGGGGGCATGCTGATCGGCTACCTCGTGGCGCACCAGCTCGGATGCCGCTTCCTCTTCACCGAGCGCCTCGACGGAGCGATGACGCTGCGCCGTGGTCAGGTGCTCGGACGGGGGGAGCGCGCTCTCGTGGTCGAGGATGTCATCACCACCGGCGGTTCCGCCGCCGAGGTCGTCGCGATCGTCGCAGCGGCCGGAGCCAACCTGGCTGGGGTCGCTTCGCTCATCGATCGCTCCGAGGGGAGCCTCGCGTTCCACCTCGAGGCGTTGCTCAAGGTCTCGGTGACGTCGTGGAAGGCGACCGACTGTCCGCTCTGCGCTCGAGGCGAGCCGCTGCATACTCCGGGCAGCCGAGCACTGTCAAACCCGAGCACCTCGAAGACCTCAAGCCGCTGACCTGCGCAAACGTTTGGAATCGTCCTACCCCGGTGGTATAGTCGCGCCGTCGTTTGACCGGCTTCGCGAAGGGAGGAAACACCATGGCGCTACCTCAGCTGACGGAGGAGCAGCGCAAGCAAGCCCTCGAGAAAGCCGCTGAAGCCAGGCGTGCGCGGGCGGAGATCAAGCAGCAGCTCAAGAACGCCACCCTGACCCTGCCCCAGGTCCTGAACCAGCCCACGAGCGAGACGATCGGAAAGATGAAGGTCGCGAGCGTTCTCGAGTCGCTGCCGGGCGTCGGGAAGGTGCGCGCCCGCAAGATCATGGAGCGGCTGGACATCTCCTCGACCCGCCGCGTCCGGGGCCTCGGTGCAAAGCAGAAAGAGGCCCTTCTGGGCGAGTTCGGCGCTGGGAAGGAAGGCGGCGAATCGGCTCCGGCTGCCCCGGCTGCCCCGGCCGCAGCGCCTCCGGCGACACCTGCGGCACCCATGACCGAGACTCCGTCGGGCGACGCTCCGATGGGGGGACCGCCCGCAGGGGGCACGTTTTAGCGGCAGACTCATCGTTCTGAGCGGCCCTTCGGGAGCCGGGAAGAGCACGATCGCGGAAGCCCTTCTTCAGCGGCGTCCCGACCTCGTCACGGTGACCTCGCGTACGACGCGGCCACCGCGTCCGGGGGACGGGAGGGGCAAGAGCTACGAGCACGTCTCGCGCGATGCGTTCGAGGAGCTTCGCTCGGCGGGAGGGTTCCTCGAGTCCGCCGAGGTGCACGGCGACCTCTACGGCACGCCCAAGGCGGAGGTCGAGCGGGCGCTGGCGGCGGGGCGGGACGTCTTGCTCGAGATCGATCCGCAAGGCGCCCGGCAGGTGAAACGGCTGGTCCCGGCCGCGGTTACGATCTTCATCGACCCTCCCGACTGGGAGACCCTCGAGGCGCGGCTTCGCGCCCGAGGGACCGAGGACGAGGCCCGGATGGCCCGCCGCCTGGATTCGGCGAGGAAGGAGCTCGCGGGCGCCGGGGATTTCGACTACCGGGTGGTCAACGACCAGCTGGAACAGGCGGTCGAGCAGGTTAACCGTATACTGGAGCAGGTGATGAGCGAATGACGATGATGGAACCGAAGATCGACGACCTCCTCGAGCAGGTCGACTCCAAGTACACCTTGGTTCTGATGGCCGCCAAGCGCGCGCGTCAGATCAACGCCTATTACAGCCAGCTCGGCGAGGGCATCGGCGAGTACGTGCCCCCACTGGTCCCGCACGCCCCCGACGACAAGGCGCTATCGACCGCACTGAAGGAGATCTCGGTGCAGAAGGTCGCCTACGAGCGGACGGCTGAAGGGATCAAGTGACGATCGAGCTCGGCCTCAACGCGGGCGCCCTCCGGGGCGCCCGGATCCTTCTTGGGGTCTCGGGCGGGATCTCCTGCTACAAGGCGGTCGAGATCGCTCGTCTGCTCACGAAGCGCGGGGCGCAGGTGCAGGTCGTGATGACCGAAGCGGCCACGAAGTTCGTCGGCCCGATCACCTTCTCGTCGCTGACGAGGCGTCCGGCATACACGGGCCTTTTCGACGAGGCCGACCGCGTGCTCCACGTGCGGCTCGCGCGCGAAGCCGACCTGGTCCTCGTCGCGCCGGCGACGGCCAACCTGATCGCGAAGATGGCACATGGGCTCGCCGACGATCTCTTGTCCGCCGTCTTGCTCACCGCTACTGCTCCGATCGTTGTGGCACCGGCGATGCACACCGAGATGTGGGAGCACGACGCGACTCGGGACAACGTCAGGACCTTGCGCGACCGGGGCGTGGTGATCGTCGACCCCGAGGAGGGTGAGCTCGCGGGAGGCGACGAAGGCGTCGGGCGGCTCGCCGAGCCCTCCTCGATCGTCGAGGCGGTCGCGGCCACGTTCGCGCACGGCCACGACCTCGCGGGCGTGCGGGTGCTGGTTACCGCCGGCGGGACGCAGGAGCCGATCGACCCCGTCCGGTTCATCGGCAACCGCTCGAGCGGAAAGATGGGATTCGCGGTCGCGTCCGAAGCGGCGCGGCGGGGAGCGGCGGTCACGCTCGTCACCGGGCCGACCTGGCTCGAGGATCCCGACCGCGTGGACGTCGTACGGATCCGGACGGCCGCCGAGATGCGCGACGAGGTGCTCGCGCGATTCCCCGAAGCCGACGTCGTCGTGAAAGCGGCCGCCGTCGCGGACTTCCGTCCCGCGAACGCCGCCGGCTCGAAGATCAAGAAGGACGAAGGGCTTCCGACGATCACGCTCGAACGGACGGACGACATCCTCGCCGAGCTCGGACGGGCGAAGACGCATCAGATGCTCGTCGGGTTCTCCGCCGAAACCGACGACGCCGTCGCGCAGGGCCGCAAGAAGCTCTCCGCGAAGAACCTCGACTTCATCGTCGTGAACGTCGTCGGACAAGGGAAGGGCTTCGAGGTAGACCACAACGCGGCCGTCCTCCTCGGCGCCGACGGCACCGAAGACGAGCTCCCTCTCCAGACGAAACGCTCGCTCGCCAGCGCCATACTCGACCGAGTAGCGACGAGCCTCTCATCTCGGAACGCCTGACCCGGCGGCCGGGTCCCGACGAGTGCGGCGAAGAGGACCTTTGAGGCGTCCTCTACCCGGATCGAGGCTTCCGACCCTATAATTCGCCCGGAATCCGTCCCGGAACGTCCTCAAGGAGAACGCCATGTCCCGACGCTGGGTTTATACGTCCGAGTCTGTCACGGAAGGGCATCCCGACAAGATGGCCGACCAGATCTCGGACGCCATACTCGATGCCATCCTCAAGGACGATCCGTTCGGCCGCGTGGCCTGCGAGACGTTCGTGACGACCGGCCTCGCCGTCGTCGGCGGCGAGATATCGACCTCGACGTACGTCGACGTCCCCTCGATCGTCCGCCGCGTGATCATGGACATCGGCTATACGCGCGCGAAATACGGATTCGACGGCGAGACGTGCGGCGTCATCGTCGCGATCCAAGAGCAGTCCCCAGACATCGCGCAGGGAGTCGACCACGCGTACGAGGAGCGCGCGGGTGGGAGCGACGAGCTCGACACCCAGGGCGCCGGCGATCAGGGGATGATGGTCGGCTACGCCGTCAACGAGACGCCGGTGCTGATGCCGATGCCGATCTACCTCGCGCACAAGCTCGCTCACCGCCTCGCCGAGGTTCGCAAGGTCGGTCTCGTTCCGTATCTGCGGCCCGACGGCAAGACGCAGGTGACGGTCGAGTACGAAGACAACAAGCCCGTGCGCGTGAACGCGATCGTCGTCAGCGCGCAGCACCAGCCGGACATCGACATCGAGACGCTTCTTACGCCGGACATCCGAGAGCACGTCGTGGATCCGATCCTCAACGACGTGGGACTGGACTTCGAGGGCTACAGCCTCTTCGTGAACCCGACCGGCAAGTTCGAAGTGGGCGGCCCGAAGGGCGACACGGGGCTCACCGGCCGCAAGATCATCGTCGACACCTACGGGGGGATGGCGCGTCACGGCGGCGGCGCCTTCTCGGGCAAGGACCCGACGAAGGTCGACCGCTCGGCCGCGTACGCCGCGCGGTGGGTCGCGAAGAACGTCGTGGCCGCCGGCCTCGCCGAGCGCTGCGAGCTCCAGATCGCGTACGCCATCGGCGTCGCGCACCCCGTGTCGGTTACGGTCGAGACCTTCGGAACCGAGAACGTCGCGGTCGAGAAGATCGAGAAGTGCATCAAGGAGGTCTTCGATCTTCGTCCGGCGGCGATCCTGCGCGACCTGGACCTGCGCCGGCCGATCTACCAGAAGACCGCGGCGTACGGACACTTCGGTCGAGAGGCCAAGGAGTTCACCTGGGAGCACGCGGGACGCGCCGAAGACCTCAAGAGCTGCATCTGATTCCTGCGATACTGTCCGGCGCCGAGGACTTCGGCGCCGGATGCGTTTGAATACGGCGTGGCCGCTTTCGCGTCCGTCGTTCTCACCCATCCGTCGCTGTCGCATCTCGACCGTGCGTTCACGTACCGCGTGCCCGACGACATGACCGTCGACGTCGGGGCTCGCGTCCGGGTCCCGTTCCGCCGCGCGAAACGCGACGGTGTCGTCGTCGAGCTGCTCGCCGAACCGGATGTCGCGAAGGTCCTCCCGATCGCCTCCCTGATCGGCCCGGGCCTCGAGCCGGAGGCGGTCGAGCTCTGCCGCTGGGTCGCCGACCACTACCTGTCCACGCTCGGCGAAGCCCTGGCGGCGGCGGTGCCGGAGCGCGTGGTCGAGGAAGAACAGAACGAGCCGACGAACCGCCCGGCGCCGAAGGCCGGCTCGTTGCGATGGCTCGCGCGCTACCGCGGCGGCTCCGAGCTCGAGCGCGCCCTCGCGGTGAACGGCTTCCGGGGGTTCTCGTTCCGCCCCGGGCCGAAGCGTGCCGAAGAGATCGCGTCGCTCGCATCGCGCGCCGCCGCGTCCGGACGCGGCGTGCTGATCCTCGTCCCGGAGGTGCGGGTGGCGGGCGGCACAACCGACGCGGTCAAGACGCTCGGCGACTCCGTCGCGCTCCTCGGCAGCGACCGGAGCGCCCGCGAACGGTACCGGGACTGGCTCGCGCTGAGAGCAGGCGCCAAGCGGATCGCGGTCGGCGGGCGCGCCGCGGTCTACGCTCCGGTCCAGAGCCTTGGCCTCGTGATCGTCGATGACGAAGCGCACGTCTCCTATAAGGAGCGGCGCGCTCCGAGGATCAACGCGCGGCCGGTCGCGCACGAGCGAGCGAAACGTGCCGGGGCGGTGTTCGTCGCGGTGGGGACACCCCCGAGCGTGGAGGCCGGCTACGCCGTCGAGCGCGGCGTGCTCGCGCCGGTGACGCTGCCGCGAGCCGATGTGATGCGGAGCCGCCCGCCCGTCAAGGTCGTCGACCGTAGCCGCGAGCAGTCGCGGCAGGTACCGCACGCGGAAACCCTGCGCCTCATCCGCCAGACGTTCGACGCCGGTCGCCGCGTGGTGGTGCTGACGCATCGCGGAGGGGATGCCGCGCGGACGGCGGCTGCTCGGCTGTTCCGTGCCGTCGACGCCAGAGCTCCCGTACGCCTCGACGCACGAACATCCCCGCAGGCCCTCGCCGACGCGGCGCGGAACGCGGACGTGATCTTCGCGACGCCGGTGATCGCGAAGGACCTCGACATCACGAGGGTCGGCGTCGTGGCTATCCTCGAGGCGGACGCCGCGCTCTCCGTCCCCGAGTTCCGCGGGACCGAGGAGACCTTTGCAACCTGGTGGCACATCGCCCGATGGGCGCACGGGGGTTCGGTCGTTCTGGAGACGTCGGACCCCCGCCATCCCGCGGTCGCGGCGCTCGTGCGCTGGGACGTCGAGGCGCTTTACCGCTTCGAGAGCTCCCGGCGCAGGGAAACGGGGTATCCTCCCTTCGCGAGTCTGGCGCGGATCGACGCGCCCGCGGCTCGCGCATCCGAAGCCGCGGAAGCCGTGGCGACGGCGCATCCGGCGGGGGAGATGCTCGGCCCGCTGGAACGCGGCGGCAAGGCGGTCGTGATCGCACGCAGCAAGTCGCGGAAGGAGCTCCTCGACGGGCTCCGGCCGCTGGTGGAGAAGTGGCGCTCGTCCGGAGAGCCGTTCCGGGTGGACGTCGATCCGAGAGAGGTGTTGCCCTGATGGGTCAGCTCGACATCCGGACGTTCGGCGATCCGGTGCTGCGCTCGCCCGCGTTGCCGGTCGTCGACTTCGACGACAAGCTTGAGGCGCTCGCCGCCGACATGCGCGAGACGATGCTCGCCGCGCCGGGAGTCGGACTCGCGGCACCGCAGGTGGGCGTGCCGCGGCGGCTCTTCGTGTTCGATTCCGGCGAGGAATCCGGCGCATACGCCAACCCGGAGATCGTGTGGCGCTCCGAGGAGACCCAGGAAGGCGAGGAAGGCTGCCTGTCGATCCCCGGCATCTACTTCCCGGTCGTTCGCGCGCTACACGTTCGGGTGACGGCTCGGCTCGTCGATGGATCGCCCATCGAGCGAGAAGCGGAAGGCTTCCTCGCGCGGATCTTCCAGCACGAGATCGACCATCTGGACGGTGTGCTGTTCGTCGACCGCCTCGACCCGGAGCGACGCCGGGAAGCGATGCGGACGATCCGCGAGGCCGAGCTCGGCCTGACGCAGGCGCCGGCCACGGACCCCGCCCGCGCACTCTAGGCGCCGCCGTGCGCCTCGTCTTCTTCGGAACGCCGGCTCCCGCAGCGGTGGCGCTCGATGCGCTGTTGCGATCGCGCCACGAGGTCGCTGCGGTCGTGACGCAACCGGACCGGCCGCGCGGGCGGAGCGGCAAGCCCTTTCCGAGCGAAGCGAAGCAGCGCGCCGCCGCGGCCGGCGTGCCGGTGCTCCAGCCCGCTTCGCCGCGGGACGCGGGGTTCGCCGAGCAGCTCGCCGCGTATCGGCCGGACGTCGCGGCCATCGTCGCGTACGGGCACATCCTGCCGCCGGACGTGCTCGCGGTCCCGGCGAAGGGCACCGTGAACGTTCACTTCTCGCTCCTCCCCGCGTATCGCGGTGCCGCGCCGGTGCAGCGCGCGATCATGGCGGGCGAGGAAGAGACGGGCGTGACGGCGTTCTTGCTCGAGCCGACGCTCGACACCGGGCCGATCCTCAGGCAGGTGCGCGAGCGGATCGATCCGACGGACTCCACCGGAACGCTCCTCGAGCGGCTCGCGCCGATCGGCGCGCGCGTGCTCGTGGAAACGCTCGACGCGCTCGAAGCCGGGACGGCCGAGCCGATGCCGCAAGATCCGTCGCGCGCCTCACCCGCGCCCAAGATCAAGCCCGAGGAGGGCGCGATCGATTGGAGCCGCCCCGCCGCGGAGATCGTGAACCTCATCCGCGCCTTGGATCCGGCGCCCGGCGCGTACGCGTCGTTCCGAGGCAAGCGAACCAAGCTCTGGCGAGCCCGCGTCGTCGCCGCTCCGGTCTCGACGCCGGGCGCCGTCCTCGATGCAGGGAAAGACCGGTTGGTCATATCGGCGGGAGACGCGGCGGTCGAAGTGCTGGAACTTCAACTCGAGGGCGCGAAACGGCTCGAAGTACCCGCTTTCGTTCGTGGCCACCGTCCTAAGACGGACGAGACCTTCGACGCCCTGTAACCGGCCACTTCACCCGGGTACAATCCCGGCGGGCCGTCACACGAACGAGGTTTCCTTGATCACTCACAAACTTGCTCCGTCGATCCTTGCCGCGGACTTCGCCCATCTCGCGGACCACGTCGCGGCCGTCGAGAAGCATTCGGATCTGCTGCACGTGGATGTGATGGACGGCCACTTCGTACCGCCGATCACGATCGGGCCGGTGGTGGTCAAGGCGCTCCGCCGCGTCACCTCGCTGCCGCTGGAATGCCATCTGATGGTGACCAAGCCCGAAGAGCAGTCGGAGCAGTTCGCCGAGGCAGGGGCGACTTCGGTGGTGTGGCACCTCGAGGCGGCACCGGATCCACGCCCGGTCCTGCAGCGGGCGCGAGCGCTGGGGATGAAGGCTGGACTCGCGATCAATCCGGACACCGCCTTCGAGACGACGATCCCGTTCCTCGAGGAGATCGACGTGCTCAACATCATGACGGTGAACCCTGGGTGGGCCGGCCAGGCGTTCCTCCGCGGGGTGCTCCCCAAGATCCGCGCCGCAAGGGACTACATCGAGAGTCGCGGGTTGATGCTCAACATCTCGGTGGACGGCGGGGT
>DATFGK010000035.1:0-10950 GCA_035249485.1 Actinomycetota bacterium
CGTTCGCGCACGACAGGTCGGCGCGTCGACAGCGCGACGATCCCGCAGTCGTATCCGTCGATCACGCGCAGGGCGGCGAGCCGGGCGGTCTGGACGCCGACCGGGGATCCCGACGCCACCGCAACCGGTCGCGTCCACCGATCCGACAGATGGACGCGCCCCTCGGGCAGCGGGGGTCCGATCAGCGGGACGAGATCCTCGATCTCCGCCGCATCGAGCTCGCCCGTCCCCTCCACAGGGGTCACGCGATCGATCTGTCCGTCGGCTCCGAGCTCGATCCGGACGCGCTGCTCGGGCGGCGGATCGACCGCATCGCCGTCGCGCGTCAGCCGGACGGGCGTGATCGTCATGGTCAGGGTCGTCGTGAGTCCGGTGATCTGCTCGACCGCGAGCCGCGTCCTCGCTTCCAGTCGCGTGTGCTCGGTCGTCGACAGGTCGGCGGCGGAGATCGTCACCTCCGCGTCGGCGATCACGCGATACTCGCGCGTCTCGCCCGACGCGAACCGGGACGCCAGCCGGAACTCCGGCGCCGCGCACGCCGCGAGCGCGAAGAGCATCAACACGGCGAACCATGCGCGTCGCACCGCCCAAGTCTACGGCCGGTCGGCGGTGTCCGAACGGTAGGGATGCCGCGATAGCATCTGCGCCGTGCGCGCCGACGTGATCAGGGGCCGATGAGCACGGCTCCGGCCGTGTTCGCCGGGCTCCTCGCTCACCCAGAAGCGGCCGGCATCTTCTGCGACTTCGACGGCTGTTTGTCGCCGATCGTCCCGGACCCGGACGCCGCACGGCCGGTCCGCGGCGCTTCCGCGATCCTGGAGCGGCTCGCGAAGCGCTACGCCTCGGTCGCCGTCGTGTCCGGGCGATCGGTCGCCGATCTCGCGCGACGGATCCACGCCCCCGGCGTTCGGTTGATCGGGCTCCACGGGATGGAGGAGCTTCGCAGCGGTGTGGTCACCGTCTTGCCCGAGGCGGAAGCGGCTCGTGGGGCCGTTGAGCGCGCGGCGGAGCATCTCGAGCGATCGCTGCGCGGGGTGCGCGGCGCGATGCTCGAACGCAAGGGGCTGGCGCTCGCCGTCCATTTCCGTCGCGCCAGGGATCCCGTCGAGGCCGAGCGCATCGCTTCTCCGCTGGTCGTGGAAGCGGCCGCCGACGCGGGGCTCGCGGTCGTTCCGGGGAGGCGCATCCTGGAGGTCCGGCCGATGGAGGGCGGCGACAAGGGCGACGCCGTCCGCCGCGTCATCGCAGAGCACGGCCTGGAGGCGGCGCTCGCAGGCGGTGACGACGTCGGCGACCTGCCGGCGTTCGCCGCGCTCGACGGTCTCCCGGTCGGCATCCGCGTCGCCGTTGCCAGCGCCGAATCTCCGGCGCCGCTCGTCGAACGCGCCGACGTCGTCGTCGGCTCGCCGAAAGAGTTCGTAGCGTTGCTGCGCCGGCTGGCGTAGGCCGATCAGCGCTTCGTCAGATCTCGCAGCTGCCCGTCGAGCCAGCGACCCGGTGAACGGCCACGCGCGAGGCGCCGGAGGCGGCGCGCCCGCTCCTGACGTTCCTCCTCGGGCATATCGAGCGCGTCGGAGATCGCCCGCGAGGTCTGGTCGACGTCCACGGGGTTCACGAGCAGCGATGCGGGGGCGAGCTCGACCGAAGCGCCGGCGTTACGCGAGAGCACCAGTACGCCCGCGCGACGGTTCAAGCACGGGCCCTCCCGGGCGACGAGGTTCATCCCGTCGAACACGGGGTTGACGACCAAAACGTCGTACATGCCGTAGGCGGCGAGCGTTCGCGGGAAGTTGTCGGAGATCTCGAGCCGGACGGCTTCCGGCCCGAACCGCTCGTTGACCCGCCCGGCGGCCGCGACGCATTGCTCGATGTACTCCTGGTACTCGGGGACCGAGCGGCGGGACGGCTGCAACAGCGCGAGATGCACGACGTGGCCGCGCAGCTCCGGACGACGCTCGAGCATGAGCTCGTACGAGCGCAGCCCGCGGAGGATGTTCTTCGAAAGCTCGGTGCGGTCGACCCGCAGAACGAGACGCCGGTCGCCGAGCCAGGTCTTCAGCTCGGCGCGCGCGCGGCGGACGGCCGGCTCCGCGGCGATCTCCGCGAGATGCTCGGGATTCACGCCGATCGGATACGTGTTGGTCCGGACCGTGCGGCCCTCGATCGGAAGGATCCGGTCGCGCGCCTTGATGCCGAGGATCTGGCGCGTCCCGGCGAGGAAGTTGCGGAGCCAGCGTTCCGTCTGGAAACCCACGACGTCCGCGCCGAGCATCCCGTCGAGCAAGGCCCGGGTCCACTCGTCGGATAGGAGTGACAGGTAGTCGGGCTGCGCGAACGGGATGTGCCAGAAGAGCCCGATCGCGAGGTCGGGACGGAGCTTGCGCAGGAGCGCCGGGGCGAGCGCGAGATGGTAATCCTGGATCAGCGCGACGCCGCCCTCGGGCGCCGCTTCCGCGGCGACCTCGGCGAAACGGCGGTTGTAGTCCTGGTAGGCCTCCCACGCTTCGTTCTCCTCGTCGCCGAACGTCGGCGTGCGCGGCGGATCCCAGAGATAGTGGTGGACGAACCACAGGATCCGGTTGCAGAAACCGTCCACCGACGCCCCGTACACCGCCGGCGGGATGTCGACCATCCGGAGATGGAGCGTCGCTCCCTCGAGATCGACGTCAACCGGGCCCGAGGCGGCCACGACGCGGTCCTCGTCCGAGACGGCGCTCGCGATCCACGTCCCGGCTCGGCCGCGCAGCGCGCCGGATACGGCGGTCACGAGCCCGCCGACGCCGCGTCGCTGCGACGGCCTGCCGTCGGAGGCGCGCTCGAAGGTGACCGGTCCCCGGTTGGACGCGACGATGACCGGCCGGTCCATGCCGGCCTAGCTCGAGAGCTTGGCGAAGAGCGCCAGGTGGTCTTCGATGTCGCGCATCGACAGGAAGCGTTCCTTCACGAACACGCGCGCGCGGTAGCCGATCTCCGCGGAGTGCTCCTTGTCCGCGAGCAGGTCGACGATGCGCTTGGCGCACGCATCGACGTCGGAGACGAGGTAGCCGGTCTCTCCGTCGATGATCTGCAGCTTGATGCCGCCGACATCGGAGCCGATCACCGGTCGGCCCTTCCACATCGCTTCGGAGACGACGAGCCCGAAGCCTTCACGGATCGACTTCTGCACGACGACGTCGGCGGCGCGCTGGAACGCGTTCACGCCGAGCGCGCCGACCTCCTGGAGGTTCGACAGCAAGAAGATGTCGGGGTCGCCGTCCCGATACTCCTCTGTTTTCGTGTAGTACTCCCAGCCCTCCGGGTCGTCGTGGGCCATCGACGCGATGAGCGCCAGCTGCAAACCGGGATACTCGCGGCGGGCGATCCGGAAGGCGTCGATCACGCCGAGGGGATCCTTCCACGGGTCGAATCGCGAGACCTGCACGACGAGCGGCCGCGTCGTATCGATCTGGTACCGGCGCATCACCTCGTCGACCATCCCGCCGTCCATCGGGATGTTCTTGATCGACAGCGGGTCGATCGAGGGCGGGATGATCGCGACGTGGGGGACCTTGAGCCCCGGCCGCACGAACTCCTCGAGCGTGAAGATCGCCGCGTCGTACTGCTCGACGAACGGCTGCACGAATTGCCAGACCGGCTCGTACGGCTCCGTCAGGTCGATGTGGCAGCGCCAGATCCAGTTACCGGGTTTGATCCCTCGATCCTCGATCAGCTCGTGCAGGATCGCGGCAGGCTGCGAGTCGTGGATGATCACGAAGTCGTAGTCGCCCTCGAACATCTCCGCGTTGTTCTCGGAGACCGACTGGTACAGGGCTCGCATCTCGGGCGTCCATGGGACCGGTCCCCCCTGGAGCGCGTTGTGCATGGCCTTGGTAACGACGAAGAACTCGTCGGGCGCCTGCATGAGCTGCCAGTCCGCCTCGATCCCGAGGTCGCGCATCAGCGGCACCATTGTGTAGAGCAACTCGGCTACGCCCCCGCCGAAGGCGGTGGAGTTCACGTTGAGGACGCGGGCGCCCTTGAACGGCTTGGCGATCTCGCGGAGCCGGGCGATCGGTTCGGCGCCGACGACGGCTGCGTAGTCGCCGAGCGACTTGGAAGGAGTGGGTACCTGCTGCAGCATCGACGTTCCATCTTACCCACGAGCGGCGATGCCACCCGTCGGCAGGGAAAGCAGGCTAGAACTGCGAGTTGAGTAGGCGGAGCTTCTCCAGCGAACGTTCCCGGCGGCGCTGGGCTTCCTCGGGATCGGCGGGATGCAGCACGTTGCGCATGGTCTCGAGCAACGCGACGGGGCTGAACGGCTTCATGATGTAATCGGCCGCCCCGCCGGACCATCCTCGCATCTGATCCTCGCCCTGCACCCGCGCGGTGAGCATGACCACCGGGATGTCCGCGGTTGCCTCGTCGCCCTTCAGCGCCTCGAGGACGTGCCAGCCGTCCATCGACGGCATCATGACGTCGAGAAGAACCATGCTCGGATGGATCTCTCGCGCGACCTCCAGGCCCTCGACCCCGCTGGACGCCGTCACGACGCGGTAGCCCTCGAACTCGAGGTTCACGCGGCACAGAAGGAGGATGTCCTCTTCGTCGTCGACGACGAGGATCGTCTCCGGGCGGTTGGCGTCCATACGCTCCATATTCTGGACGCCTCGTACCGAGAGGCACATAGACCGGATGGACTATTTCCGGACTACCCCCTCTGCCCATGCGGGGCCATGGGAAGGCCCGAGGCTAGAATCGCCCCCGATGGAGTCTTCCGAGCTAGACGCCACATTCGGGCACCGGATCATCCACCCCAGGACCGTCTGGGACCGGGTCGTCCGCTGGGGGCTCTTCTGCATCGCTCTGGCGGCCATCGTGAGCGTCGCCTTCTCGGCCTTCTACTTCCTGATCTGGCCGCTGCGGGTGTTGTTCGCCCCCGTGGCCCTGGCGCTTGTGGTGGTCTACCTCCTCAACCCGCTCGTGAACATGCTCGAACGGCGGGGGCTGCGGCGCGGGTTCGGCGTCGCGATCATCTTCGTGGCGTTCGTGGCCGTCGTCGCGACCGGGCTGTCGCTGCTGGTGCCGATCATCGCCCGTCAGATCACCGGGTTCATCGACAAACTTCCCGAGTACGTCCAAGACGTGACCCGAGAGATCAACCAGTTCGCCGCCGAGCGCGGCTGGGACTATCGCATCAACTTGAGCACCGAGCAGATCCAGCAGTACGTCGTCGACAACCGGGAAGCGATCATCGGCGTGCTCGGCGGTGTGCGCAGCTTCGCGTTCGGTGTGATCCACGTCCTGATCACGCTCGTGATCGGGATCATCTTGTCCGTGTACATCCTGCTCGACATGCCCAAGATGAAGCGTTCGATCCGCACCATCCTCCCGGAAGGGCGGCGCGAGGAGGTCCTCGGGCTGGCGACCAAGCTCGGAAGCGTCCTCGGCGCGTTCTTCCGCGGTCAGCTGCTCGTTGCCATGTTCGTCGGGATCGCTTCGGCAGTGGGGCTGACGATCGTGGGGATCCCGTTCGCGGCCGTGGTCGGGTTGATCGCCGGCGTCTTCAACCTGGTGCCGTTGATCGGGCCCTTCATCGGCGCGATACCGGCGGTGATCTTGGCGTTGCTGTCGGATCAGCCGATCGACGCGCTGTGGGCGGGGATCGTCCTCCTCGCCGTGCAGCAGATCGACAACCACATCATCAGCCCGAACGTCATGTCGCGGACCGTGAAGCTCCATCCGATCACGGTGATGCTTGCGCTCCTCGCGGCCGGGTCGCTGCTCGGGATCTTCGGGATGTTGTTGATCGTGCCGGCGATCGCGGCGGTCAAGGTCCTCGCGAGCCACTTCTGGCAGAAGCGGAGCGTCCGCGACGCGATCGCCGACGCATTACCGGAAGGGGCGCATCCGGCGGTGTTCTCGGAGTCGGTCGTCGTGGCCGAAAGCGACGGCGACGAAGAAGTCGTCGTCCGAGAGAAGACCGTCGTCGTAGACGAGAAGCCGGCTACGAAAGCGCGATCGACAAAGCGTCGCACCAGCCGAGGTTCCCGGGCCGCGCCGAAACGTAGACGTTCGAAGCCTCGCTAGCCGCGCGCTCGAGCGCCGGGTCTTCCGCGACCGCGTCCGCGACGAGCACGAGCGCGCCGACATGCGGCGCCATCGTCAGGTCCGCGATCGAGTCGCCCACGGCGATCGTCTGCTCGACGGACAGCGAACGCCGCTCGCGATCGAGCGCCACCGCGCTGCCTTTATCGACGCCGCGCGGCTGGAGGTGGTACGCGTGCGAGGCGCCGGCGTCGCGGCCGAGGTACGCGCCGTGGAGTCGGCCGTTGTCGTGGAGCGTGAGCCAGTGGAACCCGCCGTCGGCCAGAACCCGATCGGCCTCGACCGTGTCGACCAAGCCTCGGAACAGCTGGGTGTAGTCGCGCCAGGCCGACCAGGGTGTGTGGTGCTCGAGGCCGCCGGGGAACGCGTCGAAGAGCAGCTTCACGGCGCCGGTCCGCTCCATGTGCGCCGCCGGAGGCTCCTCGCCGCCCGGATACGCGCCCAGGTTGGTGACCACTTCGCGTCCGAGCTCGTAGGCGATCAGCGAGCCCATCTCGGCGATCACGGTGCTGAGCCCGAGGATCCTCGCATCGCCGATCAACCCGCGAAGCGAGCGGCCGGTCGCCGGAACCACGTCGATCGATCGTTCGAGCGCCGCCATCAGCGTGCCCATCGGTTCGTCGGTCAGCGCCCCGTCGGGCGCGCGGTTGAAGGCGCCCGCCGGACCGAGCATCGTCCCGTCGAGATCCGTATACACGACGCGTACGTCGAGGCGCCTCCGCAGGTCGGAGACGTCTTCCTCGAGCGAACGGGGCATCGAGGCCCATGCTACCGGGCGCGTGCCGCGCGGCCGTTGGGAGCATCTCGAAGCATGGTGCCGCCGATTTCCGTATCCTTTTCGACGATATGACAGGAGTTCTCGGCCTCCGCTGCCGGGAGTGTTCACGCGAATACCCGGCGGAAGCGCTCCACGTGTGCGAGTTCTGCTTCGCACCGCTCGAGGTCGTCTACGACTACGAGCGGATCGCGGCGGAGATCTCGCGAGAGTCGATCGCGGCCGGCCCCCGGTCGATGTGGCGGTACGCGCCGCTGCTGCCCGGCGGGGAGGATCGCGTGGATCTGGGCGCGGGGATGACCCCGCTCGTCCGTGCGCCGCGCCTCGCCGCCGAGCTCGGCCTCGGGGAGCTCTGGCTCAAGAACGACACCGCGAACCCGACGCACTCCTTCAAGGATCGCGTCGTGTCGGTGGCGCTCACGGTCGCGAAGGGCTTCGGCTATTCGACCGTCGCGTGCGCGTCGACGGGGAACCTCGCGAACGCGGTCGCCGCCCACGCCGCCCACGCCGGGCTGGAGGCGTACATCTTCATCCCGGCCGACCTCGAGGCCGGGAAAGTGGTCGCGACCGCGATCTACGGGCCGAAGCTCGTCGCGGTCAAGGGGACCTACGACGATGTGAACCGCCTGTGCTCCGAGATCGCCGGCGAGTTCGAGTGGGCCTTCGTCAACGTCAACATCCGGCCCTACTACGCCGAGGGCTCGAAGTCGCTCGCGTTCGAGATCGCGGAGCAGCTCGGCTGGCAGGCTGCCGATCACGTCGTGGTTCCGATCGCCAGCGGCTCGTTGCTCACCAAGATCAAGCGGGGGCTCGACGAGTTCGTGAAGGTGGGGCTGCTCGACGGGCACGCAACGCGGATCTCGGGCGCGCAGGCGACGGGATGCTCGCCGGTTGCGACGGCGTTCAAGAGCGGCGGCGATCACATCCGTCCGGTGAAGCCGTCGACGATCGCGAAGTCGCTCGCGATCGGGAACCCTGCGGACGGGTACTACGCCGTGAAGGCGGCGCGCGACACGGGCGGCGCGATCGATGATGTCTCGGATGAGGAAGTCGTCGAGGGCATCCAGCTGCTCGCGCGGACGGAAGGTATCTTCGCCGAGACGGCGGGCGGCGTCGTGATCGCGACGCTGCGGAAGCTCGCGAACGCCGGCGTCGTCCGACCGGACGAACGCGTGGTCGCGCTCATCACCGGCGACGGCTTGAAGACCATCGAGGCCGTCACCGAGCGCGCCACGCCGACGATGGTTATCCCGCCGCGGCTCGACGACTTCCAAGGACAGCTCGAGCTGATCTCCTCGGGAGCCGAGGCGTGAGCGTCAGCGTCAAGATCCCGACCCCGTTGCGGCGCGTGACCGCCGGCGCCTCTTCGGTCGAGGGGGCGGGCGCCAGCGTGCGTGAGCTCATCGAGGATCTCGAGCGGCAGTTCCCCGGCATGCGCGAGCGGCTGTGCGACGAGAACGGCTCGATCCGGCGTTTCGTGAACGTCTTCGTAGGCGATGAGGACATCCGCTTCCTGGACGGCATCGAAACGCCGCTCGAGGAAGGCGCCCAGGTCTCGATCATCCCCGCGGTCGCCGGCGGCTGACGGGCCCCCCGGCCTGCGCTACCCTGGTCCGGACGCCGGCACGCGCCGGCCAAAGAACATGTTCCGATTCTCGCTCCGTACCGAGTACGGCCTTCGGGCCCTGATGGAGCTCGCCCGCCGCTGGGGGAACGGACCCGTCCCCGCGCGCGAGATCGCCGAGCATCAGAACATCCCACTGCGTTTCCTCGAGCATCAGCTGTCGGCGCTCCACAAGGCCGGCGTCGTCGTCTCGCATCGCGGTGCCGGCGGCGGCACCGAGCTCGCGCGCGATCCGTCGGACGTTCGCATCTCGGAGATCGTCGAGGTGCTCGAAGGTCCGATCGCCGCGATGTTCTGCCTCGAGCCGCACGACGAAGAGGTGTGTCCGCAGAGTCAGCACTGCGGCCTCCAAGAGCTATGGGGGCGCGTCGAGGGCGCCGTGCGCGACGTGTTCGATCGAACGACGCTCGCCGATCTCATCACGCGTCATCGCGAGCTCCAGCCGCTGCTGTGGCCGCAGATGGCGCACGCGCGAAGCGACGACTGACGCGACGCGCGCGAACGAGCGCGATCCAGTCGGATGGCGCGCTCGAAAAAAAAGTCCCGAAAACCTTGAACAGGGCGACAAGCATGGTTATAGTCGCCGAGGTTTGCGCTCTATACAGAGGAGCGCTCTCTCCCGAACGGAGGGGGGGTGTAAGGATGCCGGCGAAGAAGAAGAAGAAGGCAGCGAAGAAGGCTCCGGCCAAGAAGACTGCCAAGAAGAAGGCAGGGAAGAAGAAGAAGCGCTAGCGACTGAAGTCGCAAAGATTCGCGAGAGAGGGCCTCCATCAGAGAGGCCCTCGTCGCGTTCTAGAACCGGTCGAACGAAATCCACTCGGCGGTACGGCGCCGACCGGTAGCATCGCAGCGGATGCTCGATACCGATCGACTCCTCGCGTTCGCGCTGACGGCGTTCATCTTGATCGTCATCCCCGGTCCGAGTGTTCTGTTCGTGATCAGCCGCGGCGTCACACTCGGCCGCCGTGCGGCGCTGGCGACCGTCGCAGGAAACACCACCGGCGTGATCGTGCAAGTGACCGCCGTCGCGATCGGCATCGGATCGCTCGTGCAGAGATCCGCCGTCGTCTACGAGACGATCCGATTCGCCGGAGCCGCTTACCTGATCCTCCTCGGCGTCCGCGCGCTGCGCGAGCGCCGGCGTTTGCGAACCATTCTGGACGCAGCGGCCGTGGCGAAGCCGGCGCGCCGCATCTATCGGGAAGGCTTCATCGTCGGCGTGACGAACCCCAAGGCCGCCGTGTTCTTCGCCGCGGTGCTGCCCCAGTTCGCGGATCCGACGCTCGGCCACGTCCCGCTCCAGATCCTCGGCCTCGGGCTGATCTTCGCCGTGATCGCTCTCCTGTCGGACAGCGCCTGGGGTCTGGCCGCGGGCAGCCTCAGGGCGTGGCTGGGACGGTCTCCCGGGCGCCTGGAGCGACTCGGAGGCGCCGGCGGGCTCGCGATCGTGGGCCTCGGGGTCCATCTGGCCGTCACCGGCCGGCGCGAGTAGCCGTCCCAAACCCCTCCGGAGCCACCCATGACTTGCGGAACCCCTCGCCGGGGCCCTATAAAAGGGGCTAGCACTCTCGGTTTGAGAGTGCTAGGACTCTCCGGGTGAGAGTGCTAAGGAGGGGTGTTGATGGCAGCCAAGATGATCGCCTTCGACGAGGACGCCCGACGGGCCCTCGAACGAGGCATGAACCAGCTGGCCGACGCGGTCAAGATCACGCTCGGCCCGAAGGGTCGCAACGTCGTCATCGAGAAGAAGTGGGGCGCTCCCACGATCACGAACGACGGCGTATCGATCGCCAAGGAGATCGAGCTTGAGGACCCGCTCGAGAAGATCGGGGCGGAGCTCGTCAAGGAGGTCGCCAAGAAGACCAACGACGTCGCGGGTGACGGGACCACCACGGCCACCGTGCTCGCGCAGGCGATGGTCCGCGAAGGCCTCCGCAACGTCGCCGCCGGCGCCAACCCGATGGGCCTGAAGAAAGGCATCGAGAAGGCCGTCGAGCGTGCGGTCGAGGCGATCAAGGACCAGGCGAAGGAGATCGAGGACAAGGACGAGATCGCTCACGTCGCGTCCATCTCCGCGAACAACGACCCCGAGATCGGGGCGATGATCGCCGAGTCCATGGAGAAGGTCGGCAAGGACGGCGTGATCACGGTCGAGGAGTCGCAGACCTTCGGTCTCGAGCTCGAGCTCGTCGAGGGGATGCGCTTCGACAAGGGCTACATCTCGCCGTACTTCGTGACCGACCCCGAGCGCATGGAAGGCGTGCTCGACGAGCCGGTGATCCTCGTCGCCAACCCGAAGATCGCCGCGGTGAAGGACCTGCTCCCGATCCTCGAGAAGGTCATGCAGTCCGGCAAGCCGCTCGTCATCATCGCCGAGGACGTCGAGGGCGAAGCGCTCGCGACGCTCGTCGTGAACAAGATCCGCGGCACCTTCCGCTCGGTCGCGGTGAAGGCTCCCGGCTTC
>DATFGK010000036.1:0-26959 GCA_035249485.1 Actinomycetota bacterium
GTCGGCGAACCGTGCGGCGACGCGCAGGAGGGAGTCGCCGCGGCCGCCGATCCAGATCGGCGGCCGCGGCTTCTGGAACGGCTTCGGGCAGTCGGCGGACCCGTCTGCCCGGTACCAGCGTCCTTCGAACGGGCGGCCTTCCCACATGCCGGTGATCACCTCGAGCGCCTCCCCGAGGCGCTCGGCGCGCTGCGTCGACTCGAGCCATTCGTAGCCGTAGGAACGGAACTCCGCCGCGTAACCGCCGGCACCGACGCCGAGGATCAGCCGGCCACTACTCATCTGATCGAGCGTCGCCGCCGCGCTCGCGAGGTAGGCGGGGTTGCGGAACCCTTCGGCGAGGACGAGCGGGCCGGCCATGATCCGCTCGGTTCCGGCGAGAAGCCCGGTGAGCGTGGTCCAGCCCTCGTACGCCGGGCTGCCGGGCGGGACGGCGATCACGCGGAGGTGATCCTCGACCCAGATCGAGTCGAAACCCAGCGATTCGGCCAGCCGGGCATGGTCCAGCACGTCTTTGAACGCGGCGCCTTCCTGGGGGATGAGGATGCCGAACTTCATGGGCTTCAGCCGAGGAAGTCTTTGACGACCGAGCTCCACAGCTCCGTCGTCAGCCCGAGCGACTCAACGTCGACGCGTTCGTTGTCGCCGTGGAACATCGAAGCGAACTCGCCGAAGGAGATCTTCTCGCTGAACAGTCCGTAGCCGTAGCACGTCGCGCCGACCTTCCGGAAGAACCGCGCGTCCGTGGCGCCGACGATGATGAACGGGACCGTCTCGGCGCCCGAGAGCCGCTCGGTGTGGCGCTTCAATGTGTCCCACATCGGCGTGTCGACCGGTGACGCGGTCGAGACCATCGCGCTCGTCGGGTCGATCTCGATCGAGTCGTAGTACTCACCCAGCGCTTCGCGCAGCATCGCGTGCACGTCCTCCGCCGTCTGGCCCGGCAGCGTGCGGATGTCCACCTGAAGCTCCGCGGTATCGGGGATCACGTTGGCCTTCACGCCGGCGCCGAGCACGGTCGGCGCGAACGTCGTGTGCGTGCAGGCGTGGATCATGCGCGCCATCCCCAGGTCGGGCAGCTGCTCCGCGACCTCGCGCACGCGCGCCGGATCCAGCAGAGGCTCGCGGAGCTCGTCGGGGAACCCCATCTGCTCGACGAAGCGGCGCCAGGTCTCGTGGATCACCGGCTCTGGCTGGAACGCGGCGAGCCGTTGCACGATCTCGGCTGCCTTCACGAGCGCGTTGTCCGTACGGAACGGCATCGAGCCGTGGCCCGGCGTCCCGTGGACCTTGATCTTGCACCAGTACGTGCCCTTCTCCGCGACCATCACCGGAACCTTCGGCGTCCCCTGCCCGGCGAACCGGAACCCGCCCATCTCGGTGAGGACGTAGTCGCAGCGCACGGCGTCGGGCTCGTTGTCGATGAGCCACTCGGCGCCGTACTTCCCGGCCGCTTCTTCGTCGGGCACGCCGAGATAGATCAGATCGCCGCGCGGCTTGAACCCACCGCGCGCGAGCGCGTTCAACGCCACGGCCATCGACGCGGTGAGGTTCAGCATGTCGACCGCCCCGCGCCCCCAGACCTCCCCCTCGACCAGCTCGCCGCCGAAGGGGTCGCGCTTCCAGCCGTCGGGGTTCACCGGCACCACATCGGTGTGGCCCATGAGTAGCAACGCCGGCGCCTTGGGATCGGAGCCTTCCATCCGCGCGACAAGACTGGGCCGGTTCGGCACCGCCTCGAACCGTTGCATCTCGAACCCCGAGCCCTCGAGGTAGGACTCGAGCACGTCGGCGTTGCGCACCTCCTGGCCGGACTCGCGCGTGCCGTCGTTGACGCAGCCGTTGCGGATCAGCTGCTGGAGCAGCTCGGTCGTCTCGGCGGCAAGACCGCTCACGCGCCCGCCTCCTTGGCGGCCTTCAGGACGGCCTCGACGACGTCGTTCGGCGTGATCCCGGCGGCGGCATCCGGCTGGTCGATCCCCTCGAAGACGCCGCTCACGCGGGCGAGCAAGTCCTCGCGATCCCCGACCGAGCCGCCGCCCAAAGCAGAAGCGACGTTGTCCATCGCTTCCGGCGGCGAGACGTGCATGTCTCCGGCGATCATCGCGCGCACGATCGAGCCCTGCCCGTCGAGCTCCACCCCGGCGCGCACCAGCTTCTTGCCCTTGACATTGGCAAAGCCGACCCGCGCGCGCGGCGGTGCCTCGGCCCGGAAGCGTTCGGAGGAGATCCGCCGGATGAACTCCTCCGACGTGACCGAGGTCACGAATTGATCGACGATCCCGGACTCGGCGTCGGTGAACGGCGACGGCTCGAGCTCCAGGCCGGCGACCTCCCGCGACGCGTGCGCGATCGCGTCGCGCAGCTCCTCGTAAGACAGCGGCTTCCCGCGGATGTCGTCGGGCGTGACGATGTACTCGACGATGTCCTTGATCACTTTGTCGACGAACTTCTCCTCGGGGACCCGCGCGACCTTGCGGTACAGCTCGAGGTCCGGCCGCTTGAGGTTCAGGAACCCCCCGACCACCTTCGTGCCGAGCACCGACTGCGTGATGCAGGTGCCGAGCTTGCGGTCGCGCCAGCGGATGTCCGAAGACCCCTCGAAGTGCGCCTCACCGAGGCCGAGGTCGGTCAGCGCGCGTTCCATCACGGGACGGAAGTGCCCCAGCGCTTCGTCGAGGGTCGGGAACCGGTCGTCGCGCATGATCCACGACCAGACCGCGACGGCTTCCGTGTCGTAGAACGCCGTGCCGCCGCCCCAGATCGGCCGCCGGAACACGTCGATCCCGACCTCCCGCGCCGCGTCGAGGTTGATCGCGGAGTCGACGTCGTCGAACCAGCCGACGGTCAGGTGCCCGTGCGCCCAGATCATCGTCATGAGCACTTCGGGCCCGCCCTGGACGACCGATGCCGCGATCGCGGGCAGACGCCCGTACGCGGCGAGCGCTTCCGTCCGGTCGACGTCGATGAAGCGCCAGCGGTCACTCACTGCAGATGCGCTCCATCCCTTCGGCGACGACGCGCGTCGCGTCGAGTACCTCGCCGACGGCCCACTTCGAGCGCTCGAGCAGCTCCTCGGTCGTGCAGTACTTCCCGACGAGCTCGATCGCCCGGCCGGCGTGCTCCTCGTCGGCCTCGAGGTGCATGAAGAAGAACTCGAGGTCCTCCTCGGGCAGCCCGTACTTGTCGCGGTACAGGGCACCGAGAAACGCCATCGTCCGCGTGCGCGCCTCGATCCCGTACGCAAGGGCGGCGAGCCCGACCACGAAATGCTCGTTCTCGCAGATCGCGAGGATCCGGTCGATCCACTGCCGGCTCTCGGGGATCGGCTCGAGATCGTACGGCGTCGGCAGGTCGGCGCCGAGGGACTTCCCGAAGCGCTGGACCAGGATCGCGTGGTCGCGTTGCGGATCGCCTTCGCCGTGCTCTTCCCAGAGGTTCTCGAGCAAGAGCTCGCGCACGTCGCGCGGCTCCGCCTGCGCGTAGACGGCGGCGACACACCGCTTGAAGTTGTCCACCTGGAAGCAGTACGACGGCGCGAACCGGGCGAGCTTGTCCTTCGGGACGCGGCCGTTCGCGAAGTCCTCCAGGAACGGCCGGCCGCCTTCGAACCACACCGAGTTCATGACCTCGGTGAGCTCCTTGTGTGCGCGTTCGGCGTCGACGGGCATCGGGGTTGACCTCCCTTTCGATCCGGACGTCGATGATTGCACGGCGCGCGTTCTGGTTGCTAGCGTCCGCTCCGTCTGACCAGGTCCCACCGAGGAGGAAAGCACATGGGTCTTCTTGATGGAAAAGTCGCCGTCGTAACGGGTTCGGGCCGCGGGATCGGCCGCGGGATCGCGCTCGAGCTCGCCAAGGAAGGCGCCAAGGTCGTCATCAACGACGCCGGCGTCGACGTGAACGGTCGCGGCAGCGACACCGACCCGGCAACCCAGGTCGTGAAGGAGATCGAGGCGGCCGGGGGCGGCGCCGTCGCGAACTACGGCGACGTCTCGAAGTGGGACCAAGCCGAAGGGATCATCGCCGACGCGGTGAAGAACTTCGGCTCGATCGACATCCTCGTGAACAACGCGGGGATCCTCCGCGACAAGTCGTTGCTCAAGATGGAGGAGGAGGACTTCGACGCGGTGATCGCCGTGCACCTGAAGGGCACGTTCCTGTGCACGCGTCACGCCGCGCCGATCATGAAGGAGAAAGGCTTCGGACGGATCGTGAACATCGTCTCGTCCGCCGGCCTGCGCGGGAACTTCGGTCAGACGAACTACTCCGCGGCCAAGGCCGGGATCGCGGGGATGACGCTGACCTGGGCGATCGAGCTCGGCAAGTACGGGATCACCGTCAACGCGATGGCGCCGTCCGCAGTGACGCGCATGACGACCGGGCTGCTGCCCGGCACCGAGAACAAGGTCCCGCCCGAGATGGACCCGGCGAACAACGCGCCGATGATCGCGTTCCTCGCCTCGGACAAGGCGGCGCACGTGAACGGTCAGGTCTTCGGACGGCGCGGGTACACGTACACGATCTTCCAGCAGTACAAGATCTGGGCCGGCATGTACGCCGAAGGCGGCTGGACGGCGGAGAAGGTCGCGAAGAACTTCGACTCGGTGCTCGCCGGCTACATGACCACGCCGGGCATGGACATCACGATCCGCAAGCCCGAGAAGGGCGAGGAGAAGAAGTGACGATCGAGGTCGCGTACGCGGAGTCGATCGACATCCAGGCGCCGATCGACAAGGTCTTCGCGCACCGGCTCGACTTCATGAACCTGCCGGACTACATGACCCAGGCCGCGAACATCCGCCGCACCGACGGTGGAACCGAGCCCGGACCAGGCGCCGAGTACGCCTTCGACGTCACGATCCCCGGGATGGGCGCGATGGAGGCGTACATCAAGGTGCTCGAGGTCGAGGCGCCGAGCCGGATCGTCTTCGACACGGGCTCTTCCGGTATGGGCGGCCGCGAGGTCTCGACGTTCACCGAGCTCCCCGACGGCGGGACGCACGTCGAGTTCGCGTTCTCGATGTCGCTCCCCGACGCGGCCGCCGAGGGCGTCTCGTTCGTCGAGGACTCGGGCCGCTCGTCGTTCCGCGGCGAACTCGACGGGTTGAAGCGGTTCTTCGAGGGGGCATGATGGGCCGCCTCGAGGGCAAAGTCGCGATCATCACCGGCGCAGGGCAAGGGATCGGCCGGGCGTACGCCCTGCGGTTCGCGCAGGAAGGCGCGAAGGTCGCGGTGGCCGACCTGAACGAGCCGAACGCGCAGACCGTCGCGAAGGAGATCGAAGCAGCCGGCGGGGAGGCGATCGCGGTGCTCGTCGACGTCTCCGACGAGGACTCGGCGCAGGCGATGGCCGATAGCGTCGTCGAGCGCTGGGGGCGGATCGACGTCCTCGTCAACAACGCCGGGATCTTCTACGACCTCGATCAACGGAATAAGTCGCTCGCCTATCTGAAGAAGGTCCTCGACGTGAACATGATCGGCCCGTGGCTGTGCATGCGCGCCGTCTTCCCGACGATGCGAGCCCAGGGCAAGGGGAAGATCATCAACCAATCCTCGGGCGCGGCATGGATGTACGCGATGTCCGGCTACGCGATGAACCAGGAGACCGCCGAGGTTCCAAGCTTCAACTACTCGATATCCAAGGCGGGCGTGAACGCGTACACCCACCACATGGCGGCGGCGTTCGGACAGTTCGGGATCAACGTGAACGCGATCGCTCCGGGTGTGACGATGACCGAGGCCACGAAGAAGCACGTGCCCGAGGGGATGATGGGTGCGATCAAGATGATGAGCGCGCTCCGTCGCACCCTCGAACCCGAGGACATCACCGGAACGGCCGTCTTCCTGGCTTCCGACGACTCCGACGCGGTGACGGGTCAGGTCATCCCAGTCGACGCCGGCGTGTCGATGCTCGGATGACCGAGGCTCCCAAGGGCGACGTTCCCAAGGAACGGTTCAACCCCCCCTTCCACCGCACGCTCGGCGTCCAGATGAAGATCGGCGACGCGGGCGAGGGCGTCGCCTTCATCGAGGTCGACCCCGAGAAGCACTACGGGAACCGATGGGCGCACGGCGGCATGGTCGGCGTCCTGGCCGACATAGCGAGCGGAATCGCGATCGCGGTCGCGATGCGCGAGGACGGCCGCCAAGCGATCGACGGCACGGTCGAGCTCAAGGTGAACTTCCTGCGGAAGGTCTACGAGGGCGACATGACGGCGACCGCCAAGGTCGTCCACCTCGGGAAGCGGCTGGCGGTCACCAACGTCGACGTCACGAACAAGGGCGACCTGTGCGCCAAAGCGATCGCGACGTTCATGCTGAGTCGCTCGAAGACCTGAGCCGCGATCCCTAGAGCGCCACGTCGGCGTCGATCGTCGAGGGGAGGCTCAAACCTCGCCGGGAGCCGTCGAGCTCGATCGAGACCGTCTTGCCGACGCTGAACCACGGCGGGGCAGCTCCGCACTCGTCGCCCCGGCAGGGACGCTCTTCGGTGGCGGCGATCTCTCCGGCTGCCAGCCAGATCGGACCGACGACGGATCGGGCGAGGCGACGCTTCGCGCCGGTCGCGAGCTCGAACAGCATGAGGCTCGCCTCGGCCTTGCCGTCGTCGTACGCGAGGTATCTCCCGTCGGGTGAGACGGCCGGCCGCACACCTCCCTGGATCGGGATGTCGGTCTGCCGGTTCGTGGCGACCGCGAGGGCCTTCATCTTCGGAAGCCCCGATGCTCCGAGCTGCTCGTAGTAGATCGTCCTCGAGTCGGGCGCCCAGCGGGCCTGCGTTCCGCTGCGCGGCGGGACGACGTCCTTCCCCTCGCGGTCGAGGACGAACATCGAGGTGAGGCTGTCGTTGTCCAGCGTCGTGTCGACGATCAGGATGCTCTTCCCGTCGGGCGACCAGCCGACCCGCCGCTCGTCAAGGTCGGCGATGCCTCGCCCGCAACCGCGACAGGTTGGGAGGCTTCGGATCTCCTTCGAGACCTTGGTTGCAGGATCGAACAGGTACACCGTGGCACCCTCGTCGTCGTCGATGCCCGCGACGTAGGCGAGCGCGTCGCCGGTCGGGCTCCAGCCGATCGCGCGAACCGGGCGCGTCGAGACGAGCTCGGTCGCAGCCTTGGAAGACACGTCGAGGTCGAAGATCGTTCCGCCCGTGCCGTCGGCGTCATTCACGAAGTAGGAGACGGCCGACGTCTTCGGGTGGAACCGCGGCTGCTGCTCGAACGCCTCGTCGCCGTCGGTGGTCAGCCTCCGAACGGCGTCATCGCCCGCGTGGTACAGCCACAGGTCGTCGTCGTGCGAGACGACGACCTGAGCGGAGCCGGGAGGCGTCGGGCTAGACGTCGGCGGTGGTTGGGCTCCTTCGGGGAGGTCCTCGGAGCAGGCGGCGAAGCCCGCTACGGCGAGCAGGAGCGCACCGATCCGGACCGCTACAGCATTCTGACGACTCATCTCTTCGCTCCCACGACGTTGACCTACCCGAGGCCGGCGCGATAGGAACGCCACGATGGAAGACCGCCAGCCGACCGGGCTACTCCTCGAGATGTTAGACGGCGACGACCCCGATCAGGTTGCTCGCTGGCAGCGGGAGGTGGCGATCCCGAAGGCCCTGGCCACCGGGCTGATCTCGCGCGGCACGGCGTTCACGAACCTCCGGCCCGACGAGTCTCGATTTCAACAGAAGGTCGACCCGTTCAGCCACCTCACCGTGTACGAGATCGGCCCGGGCGACGTCACGATGCTCCACGACGACGCCCTGCCGGCCGGCGAGGACGGCGTCCGGGTCGTGAACCGCTTCGCGTTCCGCCGCTACCCGCGCCCGTCGCAGGGCCGTTGCTCCGGCAAACCGACGCTCGGCATCTTCTTGGTCATGATCTCGCCCACCGAACGGGCTCGCGCCCAGGAGCTGCGCGACTGGGCAGACTTCACACACATCCACGGGATCGCCGCCGCGTCGCCGGCAGGCTTCACGACCATCACGCCCTACGTGAACGCGAGGGGCAAGGACCCGTTGTACCTCCACTTCTACGAGCTCGACGCCGATGATCCCGTAGCCGCGGTCGACGACATGCCGAACGCGGTCATGAAGCGGTGGGGGTTCGAGTTGGGAGACGAGGCGTTCATGCGCTGGGCGATGATCGACGCGCTCGACATCTGGTACGTGAACGTCTTCGGACGGGTGCGGTGAGCGAACCCGACGGGGTCGGCCTCTTCGAGGCCATCGACACGCAGCGCAGCCTCCGGCGCTTCACCGACGCACCCGTTCCCGACCATGCGATCCATCGCCTGCTTGAGGCCGCGCGAAAAGCACCGAGCCCGACGAACTCGCAGCCGTGGGCGTTCATCGTCGTGACCGACCCCGGCAAGCGGCGGGCGCTGGCGGAGATCTATGCCAAGGCGTGGGGGTTCGCGAAGCAGTTCTACGGCGACCCGGCGAAGGCGAAGGACGAGCCGGAACGGATCATGCTCGAGGCGACCGACCGGCTGGCGGGAGGCCTCGACGAGGCGCCGCTGTTCATCAACTGCTGCCTCGACCGGTCGCGGCTCGGGGTGATGGTGACGCCCGACCTGCAGACGATCCTCGAACCGTCGTCGGCGTACGGGGCGGTGTGGGCCGCCGTTCAGAACATCCTGCTCGCCGCGCGAGGTCTCGGGCTCGCCGCGCTTCCCACCAACCTGACGCGGCTGCTCGACCACGAAGTCCGCCCGCTGCTCGGGATGCCCGAGCACGTCGAGACCGTGATCCTCATCGCGATCGGTCACCCCGCCGAGGGGAGCTTCGGGCCGCCGCGACGCCGGCCGTTGGACGACGTCGCCCATCGGGAACACTGGGGTACACCTTTCCCCTGACGTATGCTCGGCAGGTCGGCCGTCCGATCGAGGGGGCGAGGATGGACACGGCTGCGAAGATCCTGATCATCGGCGGGCTCGGCAGCCTGCTGTTCGCGTTCATCATGGGGTTCGTTCTGTCGCGCTATCGGCTCGCCGACCCGATGGCGCCTCAAGAACGGCTCCTAAACGTGCATGTCGTCTCGTTGTGGGAAGGGTTCATGCTCCTGGGTCTCGTCTGGGCTGTGGCGCTGTCGGATCTATCGGCCGGCGTCGAGACGCTCGCCGCATGGCTGCTGATCGTCTCCGCCGTGCTCCAGCTCGCGGCGAGCTTCCTCGCCTGGAGGCAGCGGCTGGAGAACCTCTTCGCCCCGCCGCGCGGGCTCGTCTACTCCATGGCGGCCGCGAACGCGACATTCGGGATCGCGGGGCTCGGGATCCTCATCGTGGGTGCGATCAAGGGACTCTGAACCGGCGCTTCAGGACGGCGCAGCGCGCGTCCGGCCGCGGGTCCACGTCCACTTGCCCGGCCCGCCGCTTAGCCGCCATCCCCGGTGCGTCTTCTCGCCGTGGTGGAACCGGCAGAGACGCGCCAGATTGTCCATGCGGGTGGAGCCGCCCTCGGCGAACGGCACGACGTGGTCGATCTCGAGGCCGGTCCTCATGTCGCACCCGGGCACCACGCACGTCCGATCGCGAGCCTCGAGCGCCGACCGCAGATGGGCGGGGATCGTTCTTCCGGCGTGCGCGACGCGCGTGACGTCGACCCCGTCGCGCTCGATGAACTTCACCATTCCGTTGCGGGCCATCCTTCGAGCGACTGCGACCGGCACGGGGCCGACGCCGCGGATCATGCAGCGCTCGCCCGGCTCGACGCGACCTCGGTCGAACGCGGCGCGATCGACCTCGACGTGGACGACCGCCTTCGGAATGTTCTGTCCCGAAGCGAAGCCGACGAGCGCGTCCGCCGCGTAGGCGTCGGCCGGCTCTCGCTGGCCGGCGCGACGTGCTTCCGCCTGCAAGCGTCCGGCGCGAGCGTGGACCGTCGCCAGCAAACGAGCGCCGTCGTCGGGTGCGAACCGTCCGTTCAGACGGACCGCCCCATCGGGATCGGTCCAGTGTCGAAGGAAGCGCCCGCGACGGATCCGCTCGCACGCGTCCTCGTCGGCGTACGCCGCTGCGCGCACCTCACGGCAGCGATCCCGCAACGCGGAAACGGTCTCAGACTCGGCGGCCTCGAGGAGGGAGTCCTCGGCCTTCGGATCCAGGTTCGCGGCCGAGGCGATCTCGGCCGCTTGGATCTCGGACAGATCTCCGGAAAGGAATCGCTCCCGCGTCTGCGGCAGCTTCTCGAGCCGGCGCGCGGTCTCGAGGGACGTGATCGCCTGGTTCAACGTCACCTTGGTGTGTGCGGCCATCCACTGTGCCGGCGTGCGATACCCGGCGGCGCTCCACTCGGGCGAGCGCTGAACGCGACCGGCAGCAAGTGTCCGGCCGGCGGCGCAGAGCCGCTCCGCCTCTGAGAACAATTCGACGAGGCGTACGGCATCAGGTCCGGAGAGCGAGTCCGCACCGAGCTGCGCCACGAGTTCGCGAAGCGACGAGACCAACGAAACGATGTGATCGAGCATGTGACGATGAAAGCACGGGGGTACGACAAGAAAGCCCTAAGGAGAAGCACTTTCGCGAGGCTCGCGAACAGATTCTCGAAGTTCGCGATCTACAACCCGGCCAGCTGCGCGATGCGCTCGCGATGCTCGGCCGCGTCGCCGAACAGCGCCTCGGCCGTCTTGATCCGCTTCAGGAACAGGTGCATGTCGTGCTCCCAGGTGAACGCGATCCCACCGTGCACCTGGACGCCCTCTCCGCCGAGCCGCGCGAGCGCGTCGGAGCAATACGACTTCGCGACGGCTACCGCCAGCGGCGCGTCTTCCGCGTCGGTCGCGACGGCCCAGCACGCGTAGAACGCCGCCGAGCGCGACGACTCGAGGTCGGTCAGCATCTCAGCGCACTTGTGCTTGATGGCCTGGAACGAGCCGATGGGCCGGCCGAACTGCTCCCGCTCCTTCGCGTAGGAAACCGAGAGGTCGAGGATCTTCGACGCCGTACCCACCATCTCGGCCGTCAACGCCGCGGTCGCGATCCGCAGGCCCGGGTCGAGCCCGGCCGCCTCCAGCGGCGAAGCGGGAACCCCGTCGAATGTCACGAGCCCGATCGGCCGGGTGAGGTCGTACGACTTCTGCGCCTTCACGTCGGCGCCGTCTTCCACGACGAACCACCGCGCGCCGTCATCCCCGTCCCGCGCCGCGACCACGAACAGATCCGCGATCGGCGCGTCGAGCACGTAACGCTTCTCGCCGGTCAGACGTCCGCCCTCGAACCGGCAAGCGATCCCATCGTCGTCGTACGAGCCGGCCGCTTCCGCCACGGCGAGTGTCGCGATCCGCTCCCCCGACGCGATCCCCGGCAGCCACCGCTTCCGCTGCTCGTCAGAACCGTGCCGCAACACGACCTGCCCGGCCTGCGCGACGCTCGAGAGGAACGGCACCGGCGCTACGGCGCGGCCGAGTTCCCCGAGCAGCAGGACCAGATCCAGGAACGATTGCCCCAATCCGCCGACGTCCTCCGGGAACGGCAACCCCATCCACCCAAGGTCAGCCATCTGCTTCCACAACGCCGACGACCAGCCCGTTGGATCATCGATGAACTCGCGCACGTGCGTCGTCGGGCACTGCGCCTCGAGGAACCGCCGTGCCTCGTCGCGCAACGTGTACTGCTCGGGCGAGAAATCGAAGTCCATTACGGCTTGGCCGCCTTCTCCCGCGGCGCCCACGTCTCACCGCGCGGCATCCCGAGCACGCGCTCCGAGATGATGTTCTTCTGGATCTCGCTCGACCCGGCCGCGATCGTCTGGGCGAACGACATCAGGTACCCGCGCTGCCACTGCCCGCGCCCCATCGCGTCCTCGCCGTCCAATGCCCCGGCCGGACCGCCGACCGACAACGCCAGCTCCTGCATCCGCCGCACCATGTGGCTCCAATACAGCTTCGCGACCGAGCCCTCGGTGCCCGGCCGTCCGTGCTTCAAGATCGACGTGATGTTGCGGAGGCCGATGTAGCGCATGATCTCGAGCTCCGCGTACGCTCCGGCGAGCTTCTGCCGGAATGCGGGATGCTCGGAAACCGGCACCCCATCGCGTACCGTCGAACGCGCCGCCTCGAACAGATCACGCAGCACGTTCCGGAACCGGATCTGATGACCGAGGAACGCCGGCCCGCGCTCGTGCGACAGGGTGGTGTTCGCGTACGTCCACCCCATGTTCATCTCGCCGAGCAGGTACTCCTTCGGCACGACGCAGTCGGTGAAGAAGACCTCGTTGAACTCCGCGTCGCCGGTCACCTGCTTCAGCGGCCGCGGGTCGATCCCCGGCAGCTTCATGTCGACCAGCAGGTACGACAATCCTTTGTGCTTCGCGACCGTCGTGTCGGTCCGGCACAGCAGCAGGCACCAGTCGGCCACGTGCGCGAACGACGTCCAGATCTTCTGCCCGTTCACCACGAAGTGGTCGCCGCGATCCTCCGCGCGCGTCTGCACGTTCGCGAGATCCGATCCGGCGTTCGGCTCGGAGAAGCCCTGGCACCAGACCTCTTCCATCGACAGGATCGGCGGCAGGTAGCGCTGCTTCTGCTCCTCGGTGCCGTGCGCCATGATCGTCGGCCCGGCGAGGTTCGTTCCGACGAAGTTGATGAACAGCTGCGGGGCGCGAGCGCGGGCCATCTCCTCATGGAAGATGATCTGCTCCATGTAGGTCGCGCCGCGGCCTCCGTACTCCTTCGGCCAGTGGATGCCGACCCAGCCGTCCTTCGCGAGCTTCGCCTCCCACTCCTTGGAGAAAGCGACGCGCTCCTCGAACGAGCGCGGCTCCTTGAACGCGGGCGTGCCCCACCCGTCGGGCAGGTTCTTCGAGACCCACTCCCGCACCTCTGCGCGGAAGGCCTGCTCGGACGGCGACTGAGAAAGATCCATAGCGGCGAGATTGTAGGGCTATCCTCCCCGCGATGGCCTCCCGCGAGCTCCCGCAGATCCGCGAAGCGACGAACGCGGACGTCGACCGCGTGCTCGCGTTCTGGAAGGAAGCGAGCGATCACGCGAGCGTCGGCGACAACCCCGAGAGCGCGCGGATCCTCCTCAGCCACGACACCGCCTGGCTCCTGATCGCTGAGAACGACGGCGCCATCGAAGGAACGCTCGTCGCCGCCTGGGACGGCTGGCGGGGCAACTTCTACCGGCTCGCCGTCCGACCCGACCGCCGCCGCCGCGGGATCGCCACCGCGCTCGTCGCGGAAGGCGAGCGCCGGATGAACGCGTGCGGCGCCCGCCGGAACAGCGCGATGGTCGAGGGCGACGACGCGGTCGCCACCGCGTTCTGGCGCTCGGCCGGGTACCGTCTCGACCCGAGGCTCGCCCGCTACATCAAGGAGGCACCGTGAGCTACGACTTCATCACCTTCGAGCGCCGCGGCGCGGTCGCGTGGGTCACCATGAACCGGCCCGAGGTCCGCAACGCGCTCAAGCCCGAGATGCGCGAGGAGCTGATCGACGCGGTGAACGTCGTCGCCGGCGACCTCGACCTCCGCTGCCTGGTGATCACCGGCGCCGGCGAGGGGTTCTGCTCGGGAGCCGATATCTCCGGCGCCGGAGCACGGCAGGGACAGAAACGTGTCGCCGGGATGGCCCGCGACGCCATCCGCGGCGGATCGCAGCGGCTGTTCCGCGCCCTGTGGGAGCTCGAGACCCCGACGATCGCCGCCGTCAACGGCGTCGCCGCCGGCATCGGCTGCCACATCGCTTTCGCGTGCGATCTCGTCATCGCGAGCGAGAAGGCCCGCTTCATCGAGGTCTTCGCCCGCCGCGGCATCGTCCCCGACGGCGGCGGCGCCTACATCCTCCCGAGACTCATCGGACTCGCGAAGGCGAAAGAGATGGTCTTCTTCGCCGAGCCCTGGAGCGCCGCCGAAGCGGAACGGATCGGGTTGGTGAACAAAGTCGTCCCGCCGGAAGAGCTCGAGCAGGCAACCGTCGAGTGGGCCGACCGCCTCGCCGCCGGTCCGACGAAGGCGCTCGGCCTGGCGAAGCGGCTCCTGAACCGGTCGCTCGAGTCCGACCTGAGCACGAGCCTCGAGGAGGAGGCGCTCGTTCAGGAGCTCGTGAATCAGACCGACGACATCAAGGAAGGCATGATCGCGTTCGGCGAGCGTCGCGACCCTGCGTTCACGGGGAGGTGACGCGCCGGTGCCGTATGACCTGCTCCTCCTGGAACGAGACCCGCCGCTCGTCACGATCACGCTCAACCGGCCGGACAAGCGGAACGCCCTGAGCCACGCGCTCCGCGTCGAGATCGCCGGCGCGCTCAAGGAGCTCGAGGCCGACGACGCGATCAGCGTCGCGATCCTGACCGGCGCCGGCACGGTGTTCTGCGCGGGCTTCGACCGGTCCGAGTTCACGCCGGACCCCGGCACTTTCGACGACCCGGACCGGTGGCAGTCGGGCCAGCTGATGCACGAGGCGCTGCAGTCGTTCGGCAAGCCGCTCATCGGCGCGATCAACGGGCCCGCGCTCGGCGGCGGATTCGACATCGCGACCCAGTGCGACGTGCGGATCGCCTCGGACGCCGCGGCATTCGGGCATCCCGAGATCAAGTTCGGCGCGCCGACCCTGTACACGATCCTCTCGCAGATCGTCGGCGGCGCGATCGCACGCGACCTGTGCCTGTCCGGCAGACGGATCGACGCGAACGAAGCGCACCGGATCGGTCTGGTGACGCAGGTCGTCCCCGCCGACCGCTTGACCGAAGAGTCGGTCGCCTACGCGAAGACCGTCGCCGAAGCGCCGCCGGACGCGCTCAAGGCGGTGAAGGCCGCGATCGTCCGAGAGACCCCGTTCCGCGTCCCATGAAACGCGCGCTCCAAGGGAACTAGACCGGGCGGAACACCGGCAGCGCGATCGTTTCGTCGCCACGCGGCTCTTCCCGGAACACCACCTGAACCGGCATCCCGCACACGACCTGCTCGGGGTCGATGCCTTCGATGTTCGAGGTCATCCGCACGCCCTCGTCGAGCTCGACGATCGCGACCACGTACGGCAGCCGGTCGCGGAACGGCGGGAGGTCGTTCTGGTACACGACCGTGAACGTGTAGACGGTTCCGCGCCCGCTTGCCTCCATCCATTCCGTGTCCGTGGACCAACAACGCGGACAGTGGTTGCGGGGGTAGAAGTACGCGTTCTTGCACGAGCGACAGGACTTGATCAGGAGCTTCCCGTGCTTGGTCCCTTCCCAGTACGGCGCCGTCTCGAGGTCCGCCACCGGGAGGTGCCACGTCATGACCTTCGGCATCTCGGGCATCGGCGCAGGATGATACCCGGACGTCCCGATCCGCCCGCCTGAGAAGGAAAAGGACCGAAAAGCGGAGAAGCGATCCGTGACGTATAGGCAGCCCTGTGCGAGAGCACTAGCGTGGTGCCCGCACCAGGGACGAACGAAACACCCAGGGGGTTCTCGATGAAACCAGTTACCGAAGGCTTCCGAGACATGCGCAGGATCCGAGGAGCGACGCTCGCCGTCGCCTTGACGATCGGGATCTCCGCGATATCGACGTCGGCATCCGCGGGCCTCGTCGCCGGGCTGGGCGAGCTCGCTTCGCCCGCCGCCGCATGCAAGCGGATCGACGTCCCGGTCGCGACACCGTTCGGCCTCGCCTCGAGCTGTCCGGGCGTGCGTCCCGGCGCGCTGTTGGAGTCGCCGATCGGCTTCTGCACGTTCAACTTCCTGTTCAAGCGCGGCACCGAGACGTTCGCCGGGACCGCCGGCCACTGCGCACTCGACGAGCTGAAAGAGGATGGCGTCGAGAAGACCACCAACTTCGTGAAGGGCGGCTGGGTCAAGGACGCGCAAGGCAAGCTCGTCGGGAACTTCGCTTACGCGGTGCTCGACTCGGCGAAGGGGCTCGACTTCTCGCTGGTGCGTCTCAACGCCACCGGCATCGCCGAAGCCAACGCACAGATGTGTCACTTCGGTGGGCCGACCGGCATCGCGGCTCCCGGCGGGCTCGGATCCACGTTCCGTCAGTTCGGGAACGGCCTCGTCATCGGCGAGCTGGTTCCCGGGCGGACCTACCTCGGCTTCGGCAGCGACGCCACGAGCGCGTATCTGCTCGGCTTGACCGCGCCCGGCGACTCGGGGAGTGGCGTCATCGACGCGCAGGGAAGAGCGGTGGGTGCGCTCGTCGCGATCGGCCTGCTCGCGGGTCCCGGACAGACGATCGTCAGCCGGCTCGACGTGCATCTGGCTCGTGCGATCACGAAGCTCGGCGGCGTCCCGATAACGATCCTGACGGCTCCGCTTCTGTAAGCGGCTCGGCGCTTCAGTCGACGCCGAGAACCAGCGTTCCGGTCGAGGAGAACCATCCGCCGGTCCCGTTGACCGCCGCGAGCTTCGCGTCGTTCACCTGACGACCGTCGGCTTCCCCACGCAGCTGGCGCGCGGCCTCGATGATCAGGAACAGCCCGCGCATGCCCGGATGGTTCGACGACAGCCCACCGCCGTCGGTGTTCGTCGGGAGCGACCCGTCGAGCGTGAGCCGGCCGTCCTCGACGAACGCGCCGCCCTCGCCTTTCGCGCAGAACCCGAGCGCCTCCAGCGTCAGCAGCACCGTGATCGTGAACGAGTCGTAGACCTCGAGCACATCGATCTCTTCCGGCTTCACGCCGGCCTGCCCGAACGCACGCTCGGCCGAGCGTTTGGCCGGCGACTCCGTGAAGTCCTCCCACTCGCTCATCGTGTGATGCGAGACCGCTTCGCCGGCGCCGAGCACCCACACCGGCTTCTTCGGAAGATCCTTCGCCCGGTCCTCCGCGACGAGCACGACCGCGCCGCCGCCGTCGGAGCGGATACAGCAGTCGAGCTTGTGCAGCGGCGAGCAGATCAACCGAGAATCGACGACGTCGGACACCGTGATCGGATCGCGGTACATCGCGAGCGGGTTCCGCGACGCGTTCGCGCGCATCGCCACCGCGATCTCCGCCAGCTGCTCTTGGGTGGTTCCGAACTCGTGCATGTGCCGGGTCGCAGCCATCGCGTGACGCCCGATCACCGTGTGTCCGTACGCCGATTCGAACTGCGCCGGGCCGCGGGCCTCGATCGCGACGTTGGCCGAGCGGATCTTGCGCTTCAGGTCCGAGCGCGACGTCGTCGCGTAATTCAGCAGCGCCACGTCGCAGAGCCCGGCCTCGATCGCCCCGACCGCGTGGTGGACGAAGAACTCCCACGACGAGCCGCCTACCTGGGTACCGTCGACGTACCCCGGCCGCAGCCCGAGGTACTCGCCGAGCACGACCGGATGCATGATGTCGGCACCGCACGAGAACAGCCCGTCGACCTCGCTCGGCGCGACCCCGGCGTCGGCGAGCGCGAGCGCCGCGCCTTCCTGGTGCAGCTGCAGCGCGGTCGCGTCGGGGACCTCGCCGAAACGCGACTCGGCGACGCCTGCGATGACGACCTTCCGGCGTGGCATCGCGGCCAGGCTAATCGAAAGTGTTCAGCGTCGAACACTTCGATTAGGTTGCGATCCGTGAGCGACGACCGCACGACCGGCTGGCTCGATCCCAACGAAGCGCTCGACGACGATGCCCGCCGGGAGCACCTCGACGGCGTGCTCCGCCGCACCGTCGAGATCTGCTGGGAAGCCTCGCCCCACTACCGTTCCAAGCTCGAGGAGGCCGGCCTCAAGCCGGGGGACATCAACGGTCTCGACGACCTCCCCCGGATCCCGATCACGAGCAAGAAAGAGACGATCGGCTCGACCGGCGTCGGCACCGGGACGATCCCGCTCAACGAGGCCAAGCGCATCTACGTCTCGCCGGGCCCCATGTTCTACGCGGCGCAACGCCGAACCGACCCGCCGCCGGCAAGAGGCAAGACGCCGCTCGCGCTCGCCTATCACGCGATGGGGTTCCGGGAGGGCGACATCGTGCTCAACACGTTCAGCTATCACATGGTCCCCGCGGGCTTCGGACTCGAGGACCAGTTCACCGCGTTCGGCTGCGCGGTGATCCCGGCCGGGCCGCAGAACTCGGATCTGCAGGCGGAGGTCCTCGCGAAGCTCCCAGTCGCGGGCTACGTCGGCACGCCCAACTTCCTGAAGCTTCTGTGCGGGAAAGCCGACGAGCTCGGCATCGACACGCGCAAGGACTGGAAGCTCGCGGTTGCCTTCGTCACCGCCGAGCGGCTCTCCGAGGAGCTCAGGGAAGAACTGGAGGCGCGCACCGGCGCGCGCGTGCGCCAGATCTATGGCTCCGCGGACGGCTTGATGCCGGCCTACGAGTGCTGGGCGTCGACGGGGATGCATCTCCACCCCGACCAGATCCTCGAGGTGCTCGACGTGGAGACGCACGAGCCGGTTCCGAATGGGACGCCCGGCGAGGTCGTCGCCAGCGTCGCGAACGCGAACCGGCCGCTGCTGCGGCTCGCGAACCAGGATCTCGTTTCGATGCGAGACGACCCCTGCCCCTGCGGGCGCACCGGCCCGCGGATCGAGCGGTTCGTCGGCCGAACCGACGAGTCCACCAAGGTGCGCGGGATGTTCCTCTACCCCGAGGAGATCGCCCGGACACTCATGCGCTTCCCTGAGGTCGCTCGCTGGCAAGCGGTCGTCGGACGGGAGGAGCGCGGCACCGACGACCTCCGCTTGAAGGTCGAGCTCAAAGGAGACGAGCCGAGCGGGTTGCGCGGGCGCATCGCCGATGCGATCAAGAGCCGGGCCCGGCTCCGTGCCGAGATCGACGTCGTCCCTCCCGGCACGATCCCAGACGGCGCGAAGCGCCTGCTCGACACGCGATGACCGCGGCCGAGCTCGGGGTCGCCGCGCACGCGCGGGGGAACCCCGGGAAGCCCGCCGTCGTCGCCGGCGACCGCCGCATCACCTACGCCGAGCTCGACGCCCGCGCGAACCAAGCCGCGCGCGCGTTCCGTCGTCTCGGCGTCCTCGAAGGCGACCGCGTCGCCGTCGCGCTCCGGAACCGCCTCGAGTTCCTCGAGGCCGCGACCGCCGCCGCTCGGCTGGGCGCGATCGTGATCCCGTTGTCGTGGCGCTTCAAGCGCGACGAGGTGCGCGTCATCGTCGAGGACGCCGACGCGCGCCTCGTCGTCGCGGAGCAGGACGCACGCGAGAGGATGGACGGCTTCCCCGCGCTCCACCTCGGCGGCCCGTACGAGGAAGCCGTCGCCGCTGAGGACGAGAAGCCCCCCGAGGACGGCTTCGATCCCGCACCGGTGTTCTTCCGCTACTACACGTCGGGAACCACCGGCGCGCCGAAGGCGATCCGCCGGCCGGATCCGTCGCGCGAGGCGTACCTCGCGACCGCGACCTCGTACCCGCAACTCGCCGGGCTCACCGGACCCGACGAGGTGCACCTCGCCTGCGGCCCGCTCTACCACACCGCGCCGTGCGCGTTCGCGAACTTCGGCCTGCTGCTCGGCCACACGGTCGTGCTCGTGGAGCACTTCGACGCCGCGGCCGCGATGGACCTGATCGAACGCGAACGCGTCTCGTGGAGCCACATGGTGCCGATCAACTTCGTGCGGATCCTCGCGCTTCCGGAAGCGGTGCGGCGCGGACGCGACGTTTCGAGCGTGAAGCGCATCCTCCATGCCGCCGCGCCGTGCCCGCCCGACGTCAAGCAACGCATCATCGATCTCTTCCCGCCGGACACCGTGTGGGAGTACTACGGCATGACCGAAGGTCTCGCGACGCTGATCCCGCCGGACGAGTGGCTCCGCAAGCCGGGGTCCGTCGGGCGCGCGGCGCAAGGGATCGATCTCGTGATCCTTGGGGACGACGGCCGCGAGCTCCCGGCCGGCGAGGTGGGTCTCGTGTACGTGAGCCCGATGGGCGGCGTGCGGTTCGAGTACGGCAACGCGCCGGAGAAGACCGCGCAGGCCTGGCTCGGCGAGCGGTACACCGTCGGCGACATGGGCTACCTCGACGAGGACGGCTACCTGTTCCTCACCGATCGCAAGGTCGACATGATCATCTCGGGAGGCGCCAACATCTACCCCGCCGAGGTCGAGGCTGTGCTCTTCCGGCATCCCGCCGTCGGCGATGTCGCGGTGATCGGCATCCCCGACGACGAATGGGGCGAAGCGGTGCTCGCGGTCGTCGAGCCGCGCGCGCCCGTCGAAGCGGCCGACCTGATCGCGTTCTGCCGGGAGAACCTCGCTCACTACAAGTGCCCCCGACGGGTGGAACTGGTCGAAAAGCTCCCACGCGATGAGAGCGGCAAGGTGCGCAAGCGAGAGCTGCGCGACCCCTATTGGGCCGGTCGCAACCGCAAGATCTGACGCGGTTTCCAAACGTCCCTTTTCGTCGCGTCGAGCGTCCGTGGCAGGAGGCGCCCCGGACGAGTTGAATAAGCAGAGGAGGGAGCGGGAACACAGAACCCAGGGAGCCATGAGCCGAGCCTTCCGCATCACCGCATTCGTCCTGCTGTTGGTGCTCGTCGCCGCAGCGTGTGGCTCCCGCGTGGTCCCGCTCAGCACGGATCAGCTCGGCCAGCCTGTGCCGACCTCAGGCCCGACCGACGGTGGGACCGTGTCTCCGACGGCCGGGGGCCCGACCGTCGCCCCGACGGGCGGTGTGGCGTTGCCGCCCGGACTTCCGCCGGCAGCCGCGAACTGCAAGAGCGGCGGCGCGACCGACAAGGGCGTGACGGCGAACCGCATCAAGGTCGGACTCGTCGCTGCGAAGACCGGCTCGTTCCCCGGTCAGTTCGATCCGAACATCGAAGCCGTCGACGCCTACCTCAAGATGATCAACGCGGCCGGCGGGATCTGTGGGCGCCTCTTCGAGCTCCACATCCGCGACGACGGCGGGAACCGTTCCGCCGACGAGACGCGCGCGCTCGAGCTCGCGAAGGAGGTCGGCATCTTCGCCTTCGTCGGGAGCATCTCCGCGCCCGACAGCGACGGCGGCGTATCCAAGGTCGCGAAAGAGTTCAAGATCCCCGACATCGGCTTCCCGCTCTCGTACGAGCGGAGCGAAGCGCCGCTGACGTACGGCGTTCCCGGCCAGTTGCAGCGCAAGCTGATCGGTATCGCGGCGACGGGCTCCGAGTACCTCAACCGAACGTTCGGCATCAAGCAGGTCGCGATCCTCTGGGTCGGTGAGTCGCTCGTCTCGAAAGCGAACGCCTGGGCGTTCCAAGCCGCCATGCTCAAGTCGAGCGAGAAGAACGCCTCGGGCCAGGTCAAGATCTGCTTCGAACAAGAGTCCAACGTCTTCGACAACAACTTCGACAACTACGCGTCGCGTATGAAGGGCACCTGTCCCGCGAGCAACGGCCCGCTCGCCGTTTACACCACGATGGAGAACGCCAACAACGTGAAGCTGGCCGACGCGATGCTCCGGCAGAACGTGAATCCCAAGGTCTACGCTCCGACGTTCACGTCCTACCTTCCGTCATTCGTGAAGGACGAGCGGGGGAACCCGCGCAAGTCCACCGAGGGCGCCTACATGGCGATGCCACAGATCCCGTTCGAACGATGCTCGGGTCTCGACAGCCGGAACCGTCCGGTGCCGCCGTGCAGCCACCCCGAGCTCGACCGCTACATCCGGGCGCTTCGCCGCTTCGTCCCCAACTTCAAGATCCCCGGCAGCTTCGGTGCGCCGGGCTGGGGACAGGCCGCACTCTTCGTGCAGGCGGTCGCCGCGTGCGGCGCGAACCTGACCCGGACGTGCATCTTCAAAGAGCTCGACTCGATGGGTCCTTTCTCCGCCAACGGCTTCCTCACGCCGACGAAACCCAGCGAGCACGTCATCTACTCGTCGGACCTGATCGTGCAAGTGCGGAACGGAAAGTTCGTCGAGCTCCAGCCGAACAACAAGGGCGGCCCGAAGGAAGCTCCCGACTTCTGGGACGTGAGCCAGCTGTTCAACTGGTGGGACTACTTCTGCCAGAACAAATCGAAGTTCCCGAGCGCCGACGACATCGACGCGTTCGTGACGAGTTGCTAGGAGGATCGATGAGGAGGCCATCGCGGGTCGCGGCAGCGGGTCTGACCGCCGCCATGGCTCTCGTGATGCTGTTCATCGGTGCCGTCGGCTCGACGGCCGCGGGGCCGCCGGTGGAATCGTTCCAAGCCACGGGCGAGGCACGCGGCTTCGACGTCGCGTTCACGTTCCAAGGGAGCCTGTTCGAGCGGCTGCTCGATCTCGGGATCCCGCTTGCGCGGAGCACGGTCAGCTCCGACGGCGGCGGCTCCTCGCGCGGCTCGGCCGCACAGCTTTATCCCGGGGACCTCGTCACCGGGCAGGCCGGTGAGCAGATCCCCGGTTACCGGCAGGCGGTCTTCCCGAAGGAAGTGGCAACCGATGCGCCGGACGACTCCCACCTGAGCGACACGTTCCGGATCCCGGGCGTCATCGCCGCGGGTCCGCTCTCGATCGACACCGGACACATCGTCACGACCGCGACCCCGGATCGCGCGAGCGGTCGCGCCACCACGAACGCGACCGGCCTCGCTCCGGTGATCAACCTGACGAGCATGGACGTCGTCAGCGAAAGCGTCCGCAAGGTCGACCACGTCGAGCACGACGCCCGCTCCGTGATTACCGGAATCTCGATCGCGCTCTCGGACGCGTTGAGGATCAACGTCGGCAAGCTCGTTTCGACCGCGCACACATCGTCCGACGGTGCGAGCCCGATCGCGGAAACCTCGCTCAAGCTCTCGGACGTCGAGGGCATCATGAACGACACCACCTACCGCGCGACGATCGACCAAACCGGCATCCGCATCACCGGGCTCTCCGAGGACGCCGCGGTGATCCCGGGGTTCGTCCCGCAGGATGTCAACCAAGCGCTTCAGGTTCTTCTCGATCAGGCCAACGTGCGCATCGCGACGGCGGAGGGCACCAACACGGTCGAGGACGTTTCGAGCAACGCCTCCCTCAGCGGTCTGCTGATCACGTTCACCGGCACCGTGCCGAACGTCTTCATCCCCGACGTCGTGTCGCGGCTGATCTACGAGATGCTCCTGCCCAACCTGCCGAAGCAGGTGCAAGAGCTTCTGACGCGGTCGGTCTGTCTCCAAGAAGACGTCATGCCGCTGCTCCCCGAACAGCTCGCGGAGAACCTGCCGGCCCTGCCGCTGTGCTTCAGCCCGCAGGTCATCCCCGGACCGGGATCCGGCATGGTGACGACGTTCTCGATCGGAAGCGTGCGGTCACTGAGCGCGGCGGTCCAAGCCGTCGCGTTCACGGAGCCGCCCATCGTCGGCGGCGCCGACGGCGGCTTCGGCGCGCAGCCCCCGCTCGGTGGGATCGTCCCACCGGTCGACGGCGGGATCCTTCCGCCGGCTGGCGGCGGCGGTGCGGCCGTCCAGCAGCCGGTCCTCACCGGACTCGTCGCCCGTCTCCCCTCCGCTGCGCTCTTCGTCGCCGGCGGAGCCCTCCTCCTACTTGCGATGGCCCTGGCGATAGGACCATCGTTACGCCGATGGCGAGCGATCCAGGAGCTGTGAGCCGGCGCGAGCCGGCCCGGCGGCGCTTCCGCCGCAACGCCGTCGCGCGCGGACACCTCGAAGTCGCGCAGGACCGGACCGAGGAAGCGCCGGTCGCCGACGCAGCGGATGAAGGCGACCGCGCGAAGGCGAAGCGCGCAACGAAGACCAAGACCTCGGGCGGCACCGACATGCGCGCGTTCGTTCGCGCGAACGCGCGCATCCTCGCCGCCGTCGCGCTGCTCATCGTCGGGATCGTCATCGTGCTGCTCGGTTGGTACGGGGCAGCCCACACGAACATCCTCACGGAGCAGGTTCCCTATCTGATCTCCGGCGGCCTCCTCGGCATGGCGCTCATCATCGTCGCCGCCGTGATCGGATCGTCCGCGTCGCTCGAGCGCGAGAACCGCGAGCTGCGACGCGACCTCACGCGCCTGCTCTCGTCCGGTGGCCAGCGGTTCGGTGGAGCGAGCCTCGCGCCGGCCTCGCGTGGTCGGACCGACGACGGCAGCGTGTACGTCGTGCCGGGCGGCCGCAGCTTCCACACCTCCGGTTGTCCGATCGTCGAGGGCAAGCAAGGCTCCGAGATGTCGCTCGAGGACGCTCGGGACGCGGGCTTCTCCGTCTGCAAGCTCTGCGGCGACTGAGCTCGGGGCCTCGCAGATGGAGCGGCTCCTCCGGACCGTACTCCTCGGACTCGCGAACGGAAGCGTCTACGCGCTCGCGGCGACCGGCGTCGTCCTGATCTACAAGACCACGCGGATCCTGAACCTCGGGTACGGCGCGCTCGCACTCTTCACCACGTTCATCTACTGGCAGTTCACCGTGAACTGGGGCTGGCCGCTGGGGATCTCCGCGCTCCTGGTCGTCGTGGTCATCGCGCCGGCGATCGGGTTCTTCCTCGATTCGCAGCTGTTTCGGCGCATCGAGGGCCAGCCGATCGTCATCGGCGTCATCGCGACCGTCGGACTGACCGTTCTCCTACAGGGGATCGTGTTCGCGATCTGGGGAAGCGACACCCAGACGGTCCCGTCGCTCTTCCCGACGAGCTCCGTCGACATCATCGGCGGCGCGACGCTCGGCGTCGACCAACTGCTGATCCTCACCGTCGCGATCGGATCGGCGACCGCATTGGCGTTGATGCTCCGCTACACGCGCCTCGGGATCGCGTTCCGGGCCGTCGTCGACAACCGCGCGGTCGCCGGCCTGATGGCCGTGAACACCAACCTCGTGTCGGGCGCGGCCTGGGCGCTCGGGACCTCGTTCGCCGCGCTGACCGGGATCCTCTTGGCGCCGCGGCTCTTCCTCGATCCCATCACGCTGCCGTTCTTCATCATCTCGTTCCTGCTCGGAGCCGCGATCGTCGGCTACCTCCAGAGCTTGCCGCTCGCGTTCGCCGGCGGTCTGTTGATCGGCGTCGCCCAATCGATGCTCGTGGAGTACGGGTCGTTCCGCGGGATCATCGGGAACATCAGCAACGCGGCGCCGTTCCTTATCGTGACGATCCTGCTGCTCCTGGCGCCACGGCGGATCCGTCAGTCGGGAACGAGCGGGAGCTTCATCGTCCGTACCCGCGAGCTCACCGAGCACGCCTCGACGTCCGTTCGCGCGGGCGTGGGTGTCGCGTTCTTCGGGATCCTCGCGCTCGTCCCGCTGATCACCGATTCGATCTCGTGGAACCGGTCCGTCACGGTGGGGCTGATCCACGCGATCGTGTTCATCTCGCTCGTGATCCTGACCGGCTACTCGGGACAGATCTCGCTGGGCCACAGCGCTTTCATGGGCGTGGCGGCCTTCACCGCGGCCCACATCGCCACCGACGCCGGGTGGCCATCGTGGCTGGCACTCCTCATCGGCGCGCTCGCGGCCGTCCCGGCGGGCGCTCTCATCGGCGTGATCGCCGTCCGCCTGCACGGGCTGTTCCTCGCGCTGATGACGCTGGCCGCCGCGTTCATGGCGCACGAGCTCTTCTTCACCGAGTCGTCGGTGTCGGGATCGCAGGGGTTCGTGGCGCTCCCGCGACCCGCCGGGTTCGAGGGCGACACCGCTTTCTATTACCTCGTGCTGATCCTGCTCGCGGTCGCCGCGCTGGTGGCGATCAACCTGCGTTCCGGTCGCACCGGTCGGGTGCTCGGCGCGCTGCGAGACAGCGAGACGGCAACCCGGTCGCTCGGGATCAACGTCGTGAAGTACAAGGTCTTGATCTTCAGCTTGTCGGCGTTCATGGCCGCCTTCGCCGGGATCCTCCTCACGATGCACAAGGAGGGAGCGGGCCGGCTCGACTTCATTCCGTTCTACTCGATCGTGTTCATGACGGTGACCGTCCTCGGCGGCGTCTTCCACGTCGGCGGCGGGCTCGCCGCCGGCCTCCTGTACGGGCTGTATCCGCAGATCTTCAAGGGCAACGAGTTCATGCTCCAGATGCAGCTGATCCTGTTCGGACTCGGGGCGACGCTCGCGCTCGCGCAGAATCCCGAGGGGATGTTCGGTGAGATGCGGCGCGGCGGGAACGCCGTCCTGCGCACGTTCCGACGCCGGCGCGGAGACGCGCCCGAGCCGCTCCCGGTCGCCGGGGGTCAGCGATGAGCACGCTCGAGGCCTCCGGGATCACCGTCCGCTTCGGCGGCTTGCTCGCCGTCGACGACGCGACTTTCGCGGTGCCGGAAGGTGGTTTCGTCGGGCTCATCGGCCCGAACGGTGCCGGCAAGACCACTTTGTTCAACGCGATCTCTGGTTTCCTCACGCCGACGCGGGGCGACATCAAGTTCGCCGGGCGGAGCATCACCAGCATGGGCCCGTCGAAGCGCGCGAAGCTCGGCATCGGGCGCACGTTCCAGAAGCTCGAGCTCTTCAGCCGCATGAGCGTGTTCGACAACCTGATGGTGGCGGCGGAGTCCGCTGCGAGCCGGCTCGACGTCGCCTCCGACATCCTTCACCTGCCGAGGCGCGCGAAGGAAGAGAAACGCTGCGCCGAGATCGCGGAGAGGCTGCTGAACGAGCTCGGCCTCGAGTGGGCGCGCGATCATCGCGCCTCCGACCTGCCCGTCGGAACCGCACGGACGCTCGAGCTCGCGCGCGCGCTGTGCACGGAGCCCAAGCTTCTGCTCCTCGACGAGCCGTCGTCGGGTCTCGACACGGCCGAGACGCGCGAGTTCGGGAAGCTGCTCCGGCGGATCAACGACGAACGCGGCACCGCGATCTTGATCGTCGAGCACGACATGGACCTCGTGATGAAGGTCTGCAAGGAGATCTACGTGCTCGACTTCGGCCGGATGATCGCGCACGGCACTCCGAAGGAGGTCGCCGCCGACCCCGCCGTTCGCACGGCGTACCTCGGAGAGGAGGACGATGCGGGCGCTGCTCCGGCTGCGGAACGTTGACGCGCGCTACGGCCGCTTCGTCGCGCTGTCGAACGTCTCGCTGATCGTCCCCGAGGGCGCGGTCGTCGCGCTGCTCGGCCCGAACGGGGCCGGGAAGACGACCATGCTTCGGACGATCTCGGGGATGCTCTCCCCGGCCGGCGGGCGGATCGACTTCGACGGCGTCCGCATCGACCGGCTCCCCGACCACCGGATCGCAA
>DATFGK010000037.1:0-7804 GCA_035249485.1 Actinomycetota bacterium
CTTCCCTGCGGCGAACCGGGCCAGGGCCCGCTCGCGTGCTGCCTGACTCATGTCGCCGTGCAACGCCTGGGCTCCGAACCCTTGCGCCTTCAGCGTCTGCGCAAGCCGATCGGCTCCGGCCTTCGTGCGCGAGAAGATCAGTGTGAGTCCGCGGTCGCCGGCGAGCTCGCGCGTGAGCACCGCAACCTTCTGCTCGCGCGGCACCGCGATGAAGCGATGGTGCGCCTCCTCGATCACCGGCCGGTCCTCGATGATCTCGTGAAGGATCGGCTCGTTCGTATAGCGCGCGGCCAGCCGCCCGACCTCGCCGTCCAGCGTCGCCGAGAACAGCATCGTCTGCCGCTTCTCGGGGAGCTGCGCGAGGATGTCGCTCACGTCGGGAAGGAAGCCCATGTCGAGCATGCGGTCGGCCTCATCGAGCACCGCGATCTGCACGCGGTTCAGCTGCAGGAGGCGACGGCGGAAGAGGTCGAGCAGCCGGCCGGGCGTGGCGATCACGATGTCGGACTTGGCAGCGCGATCGGCTTGCTCCTTCAGGCCGACGCCGCCGTACACCGTCGCGACCTTCAACTGCTTGACGTCGGCGATCGTACGGAACTCCTCGGCGACCTGGCTGGAAAGCTCGCGCGTCGGCACGAGGATCAGCGCGGAGGGCGAGGACTTGTCGTGTGTAAGCCGCTGGACGATCGGGATCGCGAACGCGAGCGTCTTGCCGGAGCCGGTCCGCGATCGCGCGAGGACGTCCCGCCCGGAGATCGCATCCCGCAGCACGAGCGCTTGGATCGGGAACGTCGCATGGAAATCCCGGAGTGCGAGCGCCTCGACGATCGGGGCGGCCACGCCGAACTCGGCGAAGCTCTGAGGGGTCGCCGGGATCGGCGCCTCTACGACGGCGGGCGGCGGTGTATGACCCTTGTCTTGCATGGTTTCGACTGCTTCCAAGTAGGTTTCGCCTGCTTTCACGATAGCGGTTCGAAGGGGTTCCGGCTTCTCAGCGCGTTCTCTCGGGAGCGCGCAGCGTCACACAGCAGTCTCCCTGCTTGCACTCGAGGACGGCCTCGACGGACTCGTTCCCCAGGCCCCGGAGTATCCCATCCAAGAAGGCTTGGTTCATCGAGCAAACGAGGTCCGGCGACTGCTGGGCGAGGGTGTGGAACGGGCAGTTCCGCAGCGCGATCTTCCTCTTCTCGTCGCGGTACGGCTCGTACCCGTAGCCTTCGAGCATCTCCTGCGCGACCGAGAGCGTGCGCTCCGGACCAGGACGGCTGAGCCCGCGCTCGCGCCGGGAGTGCTCGCCGATCGCTCGGCCCTTCTCGGCCGACACGCGCATCGCCGCGTCTTGCGCGGATTCCTCGGGCTTTGCGTTGGTTATCGCATCGACGAGGAGCGAACCCGCGAGATCGTACTGCCGGTCCGGGATCGAGACCGAGAGCTCGATGTCCGACGGCTCGTAGTACTTGGCACTGCGTCCGGCGCCGGGGCCGCCGCGGCCCGGCGGACGCGCGTAATGGGAACGCAGGAACCCTTCCTCCAACAGCTTCTCGAGGTGGAACGCGGCCAGTCGGCGCGAGATCCCGGTCTCTTCGGCGACTTGCTCACGGGTTGCCGGGCTGCCCGCTCTGCGCAGATAGCGGTAGATGCGTCGACGCAGTTGATCCTCGAGAACGGCGATCTGCTCGATCGAGGAGCCTGATGGTTCGGATGTCATCGTGGCCATTCTAACACCATTACGCGATGTCGTTATGTCCCCTGTCTAGGTTCGTCGGCTTCTAACACCCTGCTGTGTTGTCGATTTGAAGTTGACAGCAGAGAGGTTCCAAGCCTAGAGTCTCTAACGTCCAGACTGGTTAGTGTTAGACGAGGGAAGGAGTCGCTCATGTGCATGTCGTGCGGGTGCGAGGTCCCGGAGTTCGACCACGGGGACGAGGACAACATCACCACGAAGAACCTTCTCGAGACGGACGAGGCGGCGCTCGAGCGTGCCGCCGACGCCTAGCCCGTCCCTCTCCCCAGATCAAAGAAGGAGGAAGCGATGAAGCTCAAGATGATGATCGGCTCGGTTGCACTCCTCGGCGTCGTGCTCGCCGCGTGTTCGACCGCTCCCAACGCGTCCGTTGCGGCGGCCGAGAAGGCCACTTCGAAGAAGATCGACCGCGGTGAGTTCCAGGACGCGGTCCGCAAGCTCTGGGAGGACCACGTCACCTGGACCCGTCTCTACATCGTCTCGGCCGCGGCCGGGCTCCCCGACGCACAGCTCACGGCCGAGCGGCTTCTTCGGAACCAGGACGACATCGGTAACGCCGTGAAGCCCTTCTACGGCGAGGAGGCAGGCGCGAAGCTCTCCGCACTGCTCCGCACGCACATCCTCCAGGCCGCCGACCTGTTGACGGCAGCGAAGGCCGGCGACACTGCCGAGGTCGGAGCGGTTAAGACCGCTTGGTACGAGAACGGCGACGAGATCGCCGCGTTCCTCTCGAGCGCAAATCCGACCAACTGGCCGCTCGAAGCCGTGCAGCATCACATGCGGATGCATCTCGACCTGACGCTCGACGAGGCTGTGAAGCGTCTCGAAGGCAACTACGCCGCGGACATCGCGCTCTACGACGAGGTCCACGATGCGATCCTTCAGATGGCGGACATCATCTCCGCCGGCATCCAGGCGCAATTCCCCGAGCGCTTCAACTGAACCCCCCACCCGGCGCCGGGAGGATCCCTCCTCCCGGCGCCCCCCCTTTCGGACCGTCGCGGGTAGCGACGTAAGATGGCGCACCGTCCGCCGGGGGGTTCGATGGAGCTCGAGACCAGCGCCGTCTTCCGCGAGCTCGTCGAGGAGGTGCGGCTCCTCGAGCGCAAGCTGCACGAAGGCCCGAACACGCCGCTCGACGATCAGGGTGTGCTCGAGGGGTACCGCTGGATCTTCTCCATCCTCCAGGTCTCGCTCGACGTGAACGTGTGGGCCGACACCGCCCGGCCTCGGTTCGTCGACATCGTCGGGCCGTACAAGAAGTGGGGCGGCGACAACGCCGACGCCTTCTACCAGTTCTCGCCGATCGATCCCGCGCGGACGTATCGCGTCCGCGGGCGCAAGGGCGACGCGGTGTACCTCTCGCTCACCGTCTACGGCGGGCCCGACGACGGCCGCTATTCCGAGCGGATCGTCGGAACGGTCAACGACCGCACCCTCGACATCGCCGACGACGGCACGTTCGAGGTGGTACTCAGCGCCCAACCCCAGGAGGGGAACTGGCTCAAGCTCGAGCCCGACGCGGTCGCCGCGATCACCCGCGACTACCTGGTCGAGCCCCGCAACGGCCGGCGCGTCGAATGGACGATCGACGCGGACGATCCCCCGGCGACGCGACGCGAGGAGGACGCCGAACTCGCCCGCCGGTTCCGCGCCGCGCTGACATGGCTCCGCGAGCAGGCCGGGATGGTCCCCCTGCCGATCGGCGCGCCCAACACGGTCGACCCGCCGTACCCGGTGCCGCAGCAGACCTACGGCTGGCAGGCAGGCGACGCCGCGTACGCGTTCGGGAGCTTCCAGCTCGCCGAGGACGAGGCGCTCGTGATCGACGGCCGCTCGCCCGAGTGCGCGTTCTGGAACATGTGTCTGTGGAACCAGTTCCTCCACACCTACAACTACGACTACGAGCGCGTCACGATCAACGGCGGTCAGGTCCGCTACGAGGACGACGGCTCCTGGCGGATCGTCGTCGCGCATCGCGACCCCGGCCATCCCAATTGGGTCTCAACGGCAGCCCATCCCCGCGGCCGGATCTGGTTCCGCTGGTTCTATCCGGAAGCGACGCCGGAGCAGCCGTCCGCGCGCGTCGTTACGCTCAGCGACGTCGCGGGGCTCCCGCCCAGGGGTTGAGGTTCAGCACGCGCTCGCGCGGGATCCCGGCGAGGATCGACGCGCCGATCCCGATCTCGATGAACGCGAGCTCGTCGACCGAGTGCGCGTCGGTTCCGATCGAGAACGTCACCTCGTAGTCCCTGGCGACCCGGAGGAGCTCGACGTTGAGGTCCTGCCGGTTCGGGTGACAGTCGATCTCGAGCACCATCCCCTCATCTGCCGCCGTCTGGAACACGACGTCCCAGTCGGCGGTCAACCCCAGCCGGAAGTTGAACATCCGGCACCGCGGATGCGCGAGGACGTCCACGGTCCGGTTCCGGATCGCGGCTTGGTAGCGGGCGGTCTGATCCTCTTTCAAACGAAGCTTGGAATGGAACGCGCCGAGCACGAGATCGAGGCCGGCGAACACCTCGGGCTCCATGTCGCCCTGCCCCTCGGGGTCGAGATTCATCTCCATCGACTTGAGCACGCGCGGCGGTTCGGCGCGCCCCTCGTTGAGCGCGTCGATCGCACGCCCCTGCACGGCGAAGCCCTCCTCGTCCATCCCGCCGGCGATCTGCAGGCCCTTCGTGTGATCGGTGATCGCGATGAACTCGTAGCGGCGGCACGCCGCAACCATCTCCTCGAGCGTCGCGTTGCCGTCGCTGTCCACGGTGTGCATCTGCAGATCGGCGAGCGGCACCCGGCCTGGGTCGGTCGCCATCGCCGCGCGCGCGGCCGCGAGCGTGATGAAGCCGGCACGAAGGGGCGGCGGATCGGGAACCTCGGGCGGATCCCCGAGCCACCCCATGATGAGCCCGGCCGTGTACGGCCCGATCGAGACGAGGTCGGTCGGCGAGCCGCCGTCGGCGACCAAGGCCGCGACCTCGACCGGCCATTCGAGCGCCATGCGAGCGGCCCGGCGCAGCGCCTTCGCCTTCCGGTCCTCCTGGCGATCGCTCTCGAGCGCCAGCAGCTCCGAGATCTGCGCGTTGGTGAGGCTCATCGGGTGCTTACTGGGCCGATCGTTCGGCGAGCATGCGCAGCACCTGCTCGCGGGGCGGCGAGAAAGCGTCGATGATCACGCACCCATCGTCGAACGCGGTGGCTCCGTGCGGCGCCCCCGGCGGCGCGTGGTACCAGTCGCCGGCGGCGAGCGACCAGGTGGTCTTCCCATCGGTGAACTCGCACGAGCCCGACACGACGTACCCGATCTGCTCCTCATCGTGGACGTGGATGGGCGCGACCGATCCGGGATCGAGCACGACCTCTTGGACGAGCAGCTTGTCGCCCACGACCGGATGGACGCGGATCCCGTCGACCAACGTGAGCTCCGGCAGGTCGGCCGCGCGCGACACCGTCATGTCCGAACGTCCCGGGGATCCCTCGTCGAAGTACGCCATCGCATCCTCCCGTCGTCGGCCGCGGACTCTAGCGCTAGAGTGCCGCCGTGGGCTCGCCGCTGTTCGATCACGCGGCCTACTGCGACGCCGTCGCGGTCGAGGCGGAGCGGTTCGTCGACGCGGTTCGCGGGATCGACCCCGAGACCCGCGTCCCGACGTGCCCCGAGTGGTCGGCCGCCGATCTGATGCGGCATCTCGGCACCGTCCACCGGTGGGCCGGCAACCAGGTCGCCGCGCTCACCCCGAAGCGCATCCCGTCCGACGAGATGGACCTCGCGATCCCATCCGAGCCATCCGGCTTCCCCGACTGGCTCGCGGAGGGCGGCAGGTTCGTCGTCGACACGCTGCGCGCGAGCGATCCGAACGCCGCGATGTGGGCCTGGGGCGCCGACCAGCACGTGCGCTTCTGGTCGCGACGGATGCTCCACGAGACCGCGGTGCATCGCGCGGACGCCGAGTTCACGGCCGGCAGCGACCCGCACATCGCGCGTGAGGTCGCGGTCGACGGGATCGACGAGTTCCTGGAGAACCTCCCGATGGCAAGCCGGTGGAACGCGCGCGTCGGGGAGCTCCTCGGCAGCGGCGAGCGGCTCACGTTCCGCGCGACCGACCACGACGCCGCCTGGACGATCACGCTCGAGCCGAACACGTTCATCTGGGAACGCAACGATGAGGAGCCCGACGTGACCGTCGAGGGCACCGCGTCCGATCTCGCCCTGTTCGTGTACGGGCGTGTCGATCCGGCCGATCACGCCCGTTTCACGGTCGAGGGCGACCGGGCGCTTCTCGCGTTCTGGCGCGAACGCTCCTCTCTATAGGCCCGCGCAGCGGGTACGCTGCCGACACGGCATGGACGAATCTATCGAGTGGCTCGATTACGTCCTCCTGGCGGGCTTCGCGCTCGTCTCGCTGCTCGCGTTCCGGCGCTGGCGACTGGGCGGCGGCCGGGCGATGGCGATCATCGGCGGAGCGATCGGCCTGCTCGCGCTCGTGTCGGGCATCGGGAAGATCGGCGAGGCCACCGACTACGAGTACCGCTTCCTGTTCGACATCACGATCGCGGCGTTCCTCGGGTCGGGTTATCTCCTTATCCTCTTCCGTCATCAGTTCCTGCCCGTGCCGCGCTGGATCCGGATCGGGGCATTCGCGATTTCGGCAGGGGCCGCGGGGTACCTGATCGCGCAACAGCTGGAGTACGGCCCAGACGTGCAGTACGAGGGATCCGAATACGCCGCGCTCCTGTTGCTTCTCGGGGTGTGGGCAGCGAGCGTGTTCGAGCCGAGCATCCAATTCTGGCGCGCCGGCCGGAAACGACCGAAGGTCCAGCGCGCGCGGCTCCGGTCGCTCTCCGCGGCGTACCTCGGGATCATCGCGATCCTCATCGTGGCGATCGCGCTCGGGCAGGACGCCAATCAGACGGTGAGCAACGCCATCCAGCTCGCGACGCTCGCGCTCGTCCCGCTCCTCGCCGCCGCGGTGGTGCCGCCGCGATGGCTCCGCCGCGTGTGGCGCGCTCCCGAGGAAGAGGCATTGCGCGCCTCGCGCGAGCTCGTGATGTTCGCGCCCGACCGGCAGACGTTATCGTCCCGCGCGCTCGACTGGGCGGCGCGTCTGGTCGGGGGCGATGCCGGGTACATCGCGACGCCGGGCGGGGACGTGATCGCGGAGATGGGGATGCCGCACGACGACGCCTGCGATCTCGCCGCGCGCCTCCATCCCCACGAAAGGCCGGAGGCGGTCCCCCTCGCCGGCGAGTCGTCACGCGCCATCGTCGCGCCGATCCCCACCGAACAAGGCATCTGTTCGCTCGTGGTGCTCTCGGGACCGTTCGCGCAGCTGTTCGGCACCGATGAGATCGAGCGGCTCGGCGAGTACGCCGAGGAGATCGGCGTCGCGCTCGACCGCGTGCACCTCATCGAGGAGATGGGACGGCTCGATCAAGCCCGGCGCGCGTTCATCGCGAACGCCGCGCACGAGCTGCGCACGCCGCTGACCGCGATCCTCGGCTTCTCGTCGATGGTCGCGGCCGATCCGCGGCGGATGCCCCCCGAGCAGCTCCAGCAGGCGATGGAAGCGGTCCACCGTCACTCGCTGCGCATGCGGACGCTCGTGAACAACCTGCTCGACCTCACGCAGATCGACGCGGGCAAGTTGAACGTGAGCGTTGTGCCGGTGTCGCTGCCGGAGGCCGCTCGGCAGGCGCTCGAGTCCGCGCCGGTTCCTGAGGACAAGTCCGTGTCGCTCGATGTGCCGGACGTGAAGGTCGTAGCCGACCGGCTACGGCTCGAGCAGGTGATCGCGAACCTGTTGGTCAACGCCTACAAGTACGGCGGCTCGCACGTGTCGGTCACGGGACATAAGGAGAACGGATCGGTTGTCGTTTCTGTCATCGACAACGGACTCGGGATCGCAGAACCGCTGCGTTCGCGCCTCTTCGAACCGTTCGTGCGCGGCGCAGCCGTCGGGAAGGAAGGAAGCGGTTTGGGCCTCGCGATCGTTCGGAGTCTTTTGCGCGCCTTCGGCGGAGACATCTGGTACGAGGACGTAAGTCCTCACGGCGCCCGCT
>DATFGK010000038.1:0-2094 GCA_035249485.1 Actinomycetota bacterium
TTGGTTGGCGTGCTGGATCGAGACGAGCGCGGCGCCCTCGCTCAGTGCGGCCCGCAGGGCTTCGAGATCGACAATCCCGGCCGCGTCGACGGGGACCTCGACGACCTCGAAGCCGCCCAGCGAGCGCGCCGCCTCGAGCACGGCCGTGTGCTCGACGGCGGAGACGACGATCCGCGCCGGCTTGCGGGCGGCGACGCCGGCTCGGGCTCCGGCGACGATCGCGAGGTTGCACGATTCGGTCCCTCCTGAGGTGAACACGATCTCCTCGGGCCGCCCACCGATCGCGTGGGCAACGGCCGCGCGAGCAGCGTCGAGCTCGATGCGGGCGACGCGGGCGCCGCCGTAGAGGCGCGACGGATCGGCGAAGACGTCGCGCGCGACCCGGCTCATGGCGCCGAGCGCCTCGGGCAGCGGCGGCGTCGTGGACGCGTGATCCAAGTAGACCTCTCGCACCACCCGAGTATAGGTCCGGCGGACGCGGCGACCGTCTCTGACCAGGGGCGATTCTGGAGTTTCCCACTCTGGTGGCGCTAGTATCTCGCCCGCGATGCCGGCCTCGAGGAAGAGTCCGCCGCGGGGAACCCGCGAGACGGCCGGCGACCCCCGAGAGGCCCCCAAGCGGTTCGAGGAACCCCGCATGTGCCACGTCTGTGGGACCCGGCTGTCCGCGTACAACGAAGGCCCGGGTTGCTGGCAGCACAGCGCCGTCACGCCGTGGCGGGGACCTTCGGCGAAACCGAAGCTGTGACTGAGCGTAGAATGGTGTTGCGGTCGCGAGCGGAAGCGTCGTCGCGGCCGCTTCGCTCGGTGTAGGACGGATGATCGCGGCAGGGCCGCGGAAGTAGGAGGAGATGGCGAAGTCCGCTGAAGAGCTCCACAGGGTCGTGATCCGATTCGCCGGAGACTCTGGGGACGGGATGCAGCTCACGGGGGATCGATTCACCAACGCCAGCGCGATCGTCGGGAACGACCTCTCCACCTTGCCGGACTTCCCGGCCGAGATCCGAGCTCCGGCAGGCTCCCTCTTCGGGGTATCGGGCTTCCAGATCCACTTCTCCGACGAAGACATCCTCCATCCGGGCGATCAGCCGAACGTGCTCGTCGCGATGAACCCGGCGGCGCTCAAGACCAACCTGGGCGATCTGCCCCAGGGCGGGATGCTCATCGTGAACGAGGACGCGTTCACCGAGGGGAACCTCAAGAAGGCCGGCTACGCCGCGAACCCGCTGACCTCCGATCAGCTCGATAACTATCAGGTCTACAAGGTCAAGATGACCTCGATGACCCTCGAGGCCACGAAGGGGATCGAGGGCATCACGAAGAAGGATGCCGAGCGCGCGAAGAACATGTTCGCGCTCGGGCTCGTCACGTGGATGTACACGCGTCCGACCGAGCCGACCATCTCGTGGATCGAGCGGCGCTTCAAGAAGCTGCCGCACATCGCCGAGGCGAACGTCGCGGCGTTCATGGCCGGCTACAACTGCGGCGAGACCGCCGAGCTCTTCGCCCACAACTGGACGGTCAAGAAGGCGAAGCTCGCTCCGGGGACCTACCGGAACATCACGGGGGCGACGTCGCTCGCGTGGGGACTCATCGCGGGGGCGCAGCAGGCGAAGATCCCGCTGTTCTACGCGTCCTATCCGATCACGCCGGCGTCGGACCTGCTCCACGAGCTCTCGAAGCACAAGAACTTCGGCGTTCGCACGATCCAAGCCGAGGACGAGATCGCCGCGGCCGGCATGGCGGTCGGTGCCGCGTTCGCCGGGAACATCGGCATCACCGGCACATCGGGCCCCGGACTCGATCTCAAAGCCGAGACGATCGGCCTCGCGTTCCAGCTCGAGCTCCCGATGATCATCGTGGACGTGCAGCGCGCCGGGCCCTCGACCGGCATGCCGACGAAGATCGAGCAGTCGGACCTGATGCTCGCGATGTACGGACGTCACGGCGAGGCGCCGCTCCCGATCGTCGCCGCGTACACCCCCGCGCAGTGCTTCCAAGCGGCCGTGGAAGCGGTGCGGATCGCGATCAAGTACCGCACGCCGGTGATCCTGCTCTCGGACACGTTCCTGACCAACTCGGCCGAGCCCTGGC
>DATFGK010000039.1:0-24310 GCA_035249485.1 Actinomycetota bacterium
CGTCGCGATCTCGCGCATCCTCAGGTCGCGCGGGTCGTCTTTCTTCTGCTTGCGCGCCCAGATCGCGAGCTCGAGCTCGGCCGCGCGTTCGAGCTCGCCCTTCTCGAGCGCTTCCTCCACCGGCGCGTACTTCCGTTCCAGGTCCTCCGACCATTCGTAGCCGCCGAGGCCCGGCGCCGCGAGGACGAGGGCGTCGACACGGCCGGGGTTCTCGAGCGTGAAGTCGATCGCCACCGCGGCACCCATCGAGAGTCCGACCAGCGCCGCCCGCTCGATCTTCAGGTGGTCGAGGAGGGCCGCCAGATCGTCGGAGTGCGAGTACGACTTCTCCGGCCGGTCCGACTGCCCGTACCCCCGTAGGTCGTACCGGACGGCGCGGCAGCGCTCGGCGAGCGCCTCGAACTGGTCCTCCCACATGCGGGAATCCCACAGGCCGCCGTGGAGCAGGACGACGGGCGCGCCCTCGCCGGCGACCTCGTACCAGAGGCGGCCGCCGTCGACGGGAACGAAACCGGTCTCGGGGTTCACCCCCTTACGGTAGCCGGTCGGAGGCGCTCCGGCACCTCGGCGACGGGCATATCCGCGTCGTACCCCGGCGTTAGGATTACGCCGTGCCCCCCTTCAAGGTGGTTTCCGACTTCGCGCCGTCCGGCGACCAGCCCAAGGCCATCGACGCGCTGGCCGACGGAATCCTGAAGGGGAACGACTACCAGACCCTGCTCGGCGTGACCGGCTCGGGGAAGACGTTCGCCGCCGCGTGCGCGATCGAGCGGGTCCAGAAGCCGACGCTGGTGATCTCGCCGAACAAGTCGCTCGCCGCGCAGCTGTGCAACGAGTTCAAAGAGGTGTTCCCGCATAACGCCGTCGAGTACTTCGTCTCGTACTACGACTATTACCAGCCAGAGGCCTATGTTCCGCAGACCGACACCTACATCGAGAAGGACTCGTCGATCAACGACGAGATCGACCGCCTACGGCACTCGGCCACGGCGGCGCTCCTCCAGCGGCGGGACGTGCTGATCGTCGCGAGTGTGTCGTGCATCTACGGCCTCGGGTCGCCCGAGCAGTACGAACAGCACATGCTGCGACTCATCAAGGGCGTCGACGTCCCGATGGAGTTCATCAAACAGCGGCTCGTCGACATGCAGTACGGCCGGAACGACTTCAACCTGGCGCGCGGCAAGTTCCGGGTCCGCGGCGACACGATCGAGATCTTCCCTGCGTACGAGGAGTACATCCTCCGGGTCGAGCTCTTCGGCGACACGATCGAGCGCATGCTCCAGATCGACACCGTCACCGGCGAGGTGATCGGCGACGTCGCCGACACGAGCGTCTTCGCCGCCAGTCACTACGTCGCGAGCCGGGCACGTATGGAGCGGGCACAGCGGACGATCAAGGAAGAGCTCCAAGAGCAGCTCAAGACGTTCGAGTCTCAGAACAAGCTGCTTGAGGCGCAACGGCTCCGGATGCGGACGAACTACGACCTCGAGATGATGCGCGAGGTCGGGTTCTGCTCGGGCATCGAGAACTACTCGCGTCACATCGACGGCCGCTCCGCCGGGGAGGCGCCGTACACGCTGATCGATTACTTCCCCGACGACTTCCTGGTCGTCATCGACGAATCGCACGTGACCGTCCCGCAGCTGCACGGCATGTACGAGGGCGACAAGAGCCGGAAGGAGACCCTCGTCGAGCACGGCTTCCGGCTGCCGAGCGCGATGGACAACCGGCCGCTGCGATTCGAGGAGTTCACCGAGAAGGTCAAGCAGGTCGTGTTCCTCTCGGCGACGCCGGGCCCGTACGAGCTCCAGGTGTCGAAGAGCATCGTCGAGCAGGTCGTCCGTCCGACGGGCCTCATCGACCCCGAGGTGATCGTCAAGCCGACCAAGGGTCAGGTCGACGACCTGATCGAAGAGGTTCGCAAGCGCGCCGAAGCCGGGGAGCGCGTGCTCGTCACGACCCTGACGAAGAAGATGTCGGAGGACCTCACCGACTACCTCCTCGAGATGGGGATCCGCGTGCGGTACCTCCATTCCGAGATCGACACGATCCAGCGCATCGAGATCCTCCGCGATCTTCGGCTCGGCGAGTTCGACTGCTTGGTCGGGATCAACCTGCTTCGGGAGGGCCTCGATCTGCCCGAGGTTTCGCTCGTGGCGATCCTCGACGCCGACAAGGAAGGGTTCTTGCGGTCGGAGACGTCGCTGATCCAGACGATCGGACGCGCGGCTCGGAACATATCCGGCCAAGTGATCATGTACGCAGACGGGTTCACCGACTCGATGCAGAAAGCGATCTCCGAGACGAACCGTCGCCGGCACAAGCAGGTGAAGTACAACCAGCAGCACGGGATCGACCCGCAGTCGATCCGCAAGAAAGTCTCGGACATCCTGCAGGCGGCCGGTCTGGCGGCCGAGGCGCCGACTCCCTACAAGACCGGCAAGAAGAAGCGGGCCTCCCGGGACCTCACCGGGGTGCCGCGCGACGAGCTGCCGCGGCTTATCCAGGCGCTCGAGGAGGAGATGCGGGAGGCCGCCAAGGAGCTGCGCTTCGAGTACGCCGCGCGCCTGCGCGACGAGATCAACGACCTCAAGCGCGAGCTCAAAGAGGTCTCATAGCCGGCTGCCGTAGACTCGGGAGGTGACCTCTCCGGCGTCCGGCCAGGCTCGAAAGACCGTCACGGTGCTGTTCTGCGACCTCATCGGGTCGACGGCGCTCGGCGAGCAACTTGACCCCGAAACCCTCCGCGAGGTCGTCCAGCGATATTTCAACGAGATGCGTGCCGTGATCGAGCGTCATGGCGGGACGGTCGAGAAGTTCATCGGCGACGCCGTCATGGCCGTGTTCGGGGTTCCGCGGGTGCGCGAGGACGATGCGCTCCGTGCCGTGCGAGCAGCGATCGACATGCAGTCGGCGCTCGCGGAGGCGAACGTCGCTTTCGAGCGGGACCTCGGCGTTCGTATCGAGGCTCGGATCGGCGTTCACACCGGGGAGGTCATCGCGGGCGACCCGGCCGCGGGCGAGTCGTTCGTATCGGGCGACGCGGTGAACGTGGCGGCTCGGCTCGAGCAGGCGGCCGAGCCCGGCGAGATCCTGATCGGAGAGACGACCCACCGGCTGGTGCGCGCCGCGGTGATCGCGGAGCCGACGCAGCCGTTGCGGCTCAAGGGGAAATCGGAGCCGGTCCCCGCGTATCGCCTCGTCGTGGTCGAGCCTGGCGGCGAGATGCTTCCGCGCCGGCTGGACGCGCCGCTTGTCGGACGCGAACGGGAGCTGGACGCACTGAAGAAGGCCTTCCAGGAGGCCGCAACCTCGTCGCAGGTGCGTCTCCTCACCGTCATCGGGGAGGCGGGTCTCGGAAAGTCGCGCTTGGCCCTCGAACTATTGAGCGAGGTCGGCGGGAAGGCCCGCGTGTTGCGCGGTCGGTGCCTGCCGTACGGCGAGGGGATCACGTTCTGGCCGGTGAACGAGATCCTCGAACAGGCGGCCGGCATCGAGGCGACGGAGTCATCGGCCGAGGCATGCGAAAGGGTGGAGCAGCTTCTCCCTCCCGAACAAGCCCACCTCGGGCGACGGCTCGCCGCGATGCTCGGCGGCGGAGGAACCTCGGGGCCGATCCAAGAGACGTACCTCGCCGTGCGCCGATGGCTCGAGCACTTCGCCGCCGGGGGCCCGGTCGTTGTGCTCCTGGACGACATCCAGTGGGGCGAAGAAGCCTTTCTCGATCTGGTGCAATACCTCGCGACGTTCGTCACCTCGAGCCCGTTGCTCCTCCTCTGCCTCGCCCGCCCCGAACTGCTGGAGGTTCGTACCGACTGGGGAGAGGTCGGCGAGGCGATCCGGTTGGAGCCGCTCGAAGCGGCATCTGGTGGGGCGATGGTCGCCAACTTGCTCGGCGGTGACCGGACGAGCGACGAAGTCGTGTCGACGATCGTTCGGGCGGCGTCGGGGAATCCGCTCTTCATCGAAGAGATGCTTCGGATGCTGGTGGATCAAGGCGCGATCGAGTTGCAAGGGGAGCGTTGGGTTGTCATCGGAGACCTTGGAAGTGTCGGTGCGCCAGAGACCGTTCAGGCTGTGATCGCCGCACGCCTCGACCGCCTCAATGCTGGAGAACGGAACGTGCTCCAGGTTGCTTCCGTGATGGGCGAAGTCTTCTGGTGGGGCGCGGTTGCCGACCTGATCGAGCTCGCGCCGGCCGAGACGGGCCGGCGGCTCCAGGCGCTCGTCCGCAAGGATCTCATCCGGCCGGACACCAACGCGTTCTTCGTAGAGGACGCCTTCCGATTCGGTCACCTCCTCATCCGAGACGTCGCCTACGAGTCTCTCCCGAAGCGAACGAGGGCCGGGTTGCACGAGGCCTTCGCACGCTGGGTCGACGAGCGAGCGGGGGGTCGCAGCGCCGAATACGACGAGATCATCGGCTACCACGCCGAGCAGGCGCGCGGGTACCTCATGGAGCTCGCACCGACCGACGAGCGGATCGCGACGCTCGCGGCGATGGGTGCGGACCGGCTCTCCGCCTCGGGCGAACGCGCCCTCGCGCGAGGCGACATGTCCGCTGCCCAGAACCTACTGTCCCGCGCCGTTACGCTGATACCGGCCTCCGACCGCAGGAGGGTCGAGTGGCTCATGTCGTTGGCGGATGCCCTGGCGGAGAACGGCAAGCTCGCCGAAGCCATCGAAATCTACGACGAGGCGATCGAAGGCGCCCGTGGCCTGGGGGACGCACGCAACGAGTGGCTGGGCCTCGTCCGGCGTATGTACGTGTTCCTCCATGCGACGAGCGAAGCGACGCATGACGACGCGCTGGCCGTGGCCGAGCAGGCCCGCCCGGCGTTCGAGGAGGCCGGGGACGACACGGGACTCGCCGAGACGCTTCGTCTTATCGGGATCGTTCACCTCTGGGCGGGCAGGTGCGGCGAAGCGATCAAGTTCTTCGAACGCGTCGCGAGGCATGCGCGCGACGGCGGCAACCTCCGCCTCGAACTCTCTGCTCTGCATTGGGCATGCCTCGCGATCGAAGAAGGGCCCATGCACGTCGAGGAAGGCATCAGACGGATCCACTCGATGCTCGAAGGGCACTCCGATCGGCTCTTCGCATGGCGGTGCAGTCGATTCTTGGCGGAACTGGAGGCGATGCGAGGCCGATTCGACGATGCGCGCCGGTACATGGAAGAGAGCATCACCACCGCCCGGGAGCTCGGCATGGAGGTGTCACTCGCAGCCGGATCGCTCCGGGCCAATGCGTACGTCGAGTCGCTCGCGGGTGATCTTGCATCTGCCGAACGCGATCTCCGGCAGTCGGTCGAGACCCTGGTCCGCATCCACGATGCGGGTCACCTCGCGAGCATCGCTCCCGATCTCGCGCTGGTAGTGCTGGCTACCGAGGGCCGCGAAGATGAGGCGATCCGCATCATCGAGCTCGGTGAGGCGAACATGATCGAGGATGACGTCGATGCACAGGTCCGCGCGAGATCGGCGAGGGCGAGGTACCTCGCCCGAGTTGGAGAGGCGGGTGAAGCGGAGCGATTCGCGCGGGACGCTATGTCCCGCGCGTGGGCGACCGACTACGCCAATCTGCGTGCTCTATCCGTTGAGGCGCTCGCCGACGTCCTCCATCGTGCCGGCCGCGTGGACGAAGCGGCCGAAGCTCTCGCTCGAGCCGCCGACGTGCAGGAGGCCAAGGGGAACATCGTGGCAGCAGAAGCGGACCGTCGTCTGCTGGAGGAACGTCGGGCGATGACGGCGCGATGAGCGCACTCGTCGAGGTCGAAGCCCTACGCAAGGTTTATCCCGACGGGACGGAAGCGGTCCGCGGGATCGACTTCGCCGTCGCGGAGGGTGAGTTCTTCGGGTTCCTCGGTCCGAACGGCGCCGGGAAGAGCACCACGATCAAGATGCTCGTAACGCTGCTCCCGCCGACCGACGGACGGGCGATGGTCGCCGGGCACACGCTCGGACGCGACGACCGGCGCATCCGTGAGGTGATCGGCTACGCGGCACAGGACGTCTCGGTCGACGAGGACTTGACCGGGCGGGAGAACCTGATCCTCTCCGGCCGGCTCTATCACCTGTCGCACCGAGCCGCGGAGCGCCGCGCGGACGAATTGCTCGAGCTGATCGGACTCACCGACGCGGCGCACAAGCGCGCCGGCTTCTATTCGGGGGGCATGCGCCGGCGGCTCGATCTCGCGCAGGCGCTCATGCATATGCCGAAGCTGCTTTTCCTCGATGAGCCGACGACCGGTCTGGATCCGCAGAACCGGCGCGCGATGTGGAACGAGATCTCCAAGCTCAACCGCGAAGGGACGACGATCTTCCTCACGACGCAGTACATGGAGGAGGCCGACACGCTCTGCAAGCGGCTCGCCGTGATCGATCACGGGATGATCGTTTCGGAGGGGAGCCCCGCGGCGTTGAAGGCGGAGCTCGGCGGTGAGGTCCTGACGCTGTCGTTCCCGACCGACGACCCCGAGAAGCTCGCGAGCCTGATCGCCCGATCGGCGGAGATCCTTCGCGGCATCGAGGGGCTCGCCGAGGTTCGCGAAGCGGATCGCACCGTGATGGCGAACATCAAGACCGGCTCCAAGGACGTCCTCCCGCAGGCATTACGCGCGATCGAGGATGCGGCGCTCGATGCGCGGATCGCCGTCTCTCCGCCCACCCTCGACGACGTCTTCATGAAGATCACCGGACACGCGCTGCGCGAGGAAGAGGGCAAGCCGACCGGCTTCAGCTTCCGGAGGCGGGGGAGGAGCTAGCCGATGGAGACGCTGCGGGTCACGACGGCGCTCGCCGTCCGCTCGATCAAGCGGACGATCCGGCGACCCGTATTCCTCGTGCTGTCGCTGTTGCAGCCGTTGATCTGGCTCCTGCTGTTCAGCCAAGTCATGAAGAACTTCGGCCGAGCGACGTTGCCGCCGGGGATGAGCTACGTGACGCTGTTCGCCCCTGCCGTCATGCTCCAGACGATCCTGTTCGGCTCGTTCCAGAGCGGGATGGGGATGGTGCACGACATCGAGGTCGGACTGTTCGACAAGTTCCTCATCGCCCCGATCAATCGCATGTCGATCCTGATGGGACGCGCGCTGGCCGATGCGGCGCGGATGTTCGTGCAAGGCCTGGCGATGATCCTGCTCGCGATGGCGCTCGGCGTGCGATTCGTGCACGGACCGCTCGGCGTCCTGGCCGCGCTGCTCCTTGCCGTCATCTTCGGCATCGGGCTCGCCGGGCTGTCGAACGTCGCTGCGCTGCGGACGAAGAGCACCGAGGCGACGCTGATGATCGTGAACTTCTTCCTGTTCCCCTTGCTGTTCCTGTCGCCGGCGCTCGTGCCGAAGGATGTCCTGCCCGGCTGGATCGCCACCTTCGGGAAGTTCAACCCGGTTGCGTACGCCGTCGACGCGTCGCGCAACCTGATGGTCGGGGTCGTCGAGAACCGCACGCTCTCGACGGCGATCGATTGGGGACAGCTCGGGCGCGCGACCCTGTTCCTCGTCGGGGTGGCGATCGGCGGGATGATGCTCGCTCGGATGGCGTTCCGGAAGGCGACCGCGTAGGCGCGGTTGATGCGCCGCGCGGCGGGGTAACAACCCTCCGACACGAGGCTCTCACGAGGAGGGTTTCCATGAACATCGTGTGGTGGCTGCTCGTCGGACTCATCGCTGGATTCGTCGCACGCGCGATCGTTCCCGGCCGCGACGCGATGGGCGTCCTCGGAACGATCGTCCTTGGGATCGTCGGCTCGCTCGTCGGCGGGTTCCTCGGGAGCCTCTTCTACGAAGGCGACGCGGACTTCCAGCCCTCCGGCCTGATCGGGTCGATCATCGGCGCGATCATCGCCCTGCTCGTCTACCGAGCGGCGACGGGCCGTCGAGGCGCAGCGATCTAGTGGCGAACGATCTCACAGCGGGAAGACCGGCTGACCAGACGCGGCCGGTCTTCCCGTTCCTCCAGACGGCAAGCGACGTCGCCACGAACGTGCGTGAGGACATCGAGCGGGGGTTCGATGAGCTGGTCGCGTTCCTCGCGTCGCCGCGCGGGAAGGCGCTTCGATCGAAGCTCGCGATGGGCGTCATCGCGGTTGCGCCCGTGATCGTCCGAGCGCCGGTGGTCCGGCGGAACCCCTTGTTCAAGCTGCTCGGCGTCGCCGGTTTCGCGGCGCTCTGGGTCAAGGTGGCCGAGGCGGTCCGGGACTGGGAACCCGCGCCGCCACCGGCCGCCGGCTGACTACCAGCCGCGTCGGCGCCACGTCTCGACGTATGGACGCTCGCGTCCGATGAAGGAGTCCAGTCCGTGCCCGGGACAGATCCGCGTCTCGTCGGGCAACGCGAACAATCGCCCCAACGACGTCATGACCTGAGCGAACCGTTTCGGATCCCCGTCGGTATTCCCCGGCCCGGCCGGAAACAGCGTGTCGCCCGAGAACAGGAAGCCGGGAAGCACGAACGACACGGAGCCCGGCGTGTGCCCCGGCGTATGGAGCGCTCGCACGGCGACGCCGCCGATCTCGAACGTATCGCCCTCGCCGAGATGCTCGGTCGGCACCGGGATGCGATCGCCGCCGTGGGCGTACACGGGAACCCCGAGCTCGGCGACGAGCCGTTCCAGCGCTTGCACGTGATCGAAGTGTCCGTGCGTCTGCACGATCGCCTTCACGCGCAAGCCGTCGAGCTCCGAGAGGATCCGCTCGTGGTCGTTGGCTCCATCGACGAGCAGGGCTTCGCCGTCCGAGGACAGGACGTAGACGTTGTTGTCGTACGGCCCGACCGAGAGCTTCTTGACCGCGAAACCGTCGGCAGGCTCGTATTCGTGCGTCGGGCCGCCCGGCGTGACGTGTCCGAACTCGGGGGTGTCCGGCGGATGCGGCGTCTCGTCGGCCGGCACTTCTAAACCTCGACCTCTACCGTGATGAGCTCCGACGGCTCGAGCGCTCGCAGGGTGAGCGTCTCCTCGTCGCGGATCTTGGCGGCGTCGCCGGTCGCGAGCTTCTCGCCGTTGAGCTCGAGGCTTCCGGAGATCAGATAGAAGTAGTGCCCGAACCCTGCCGGGATCGGCCGTTCGACCGACGTACCGGCACCGAGCGAAGCGACGAACACCCGCGCCTGCCGGTGGACGAGCACCCCCGGCCCGCCGGCCGGGGAGAGGACCTCCAGCAGCGTGTCCGTTCGATCGTCCTTCGTGTACACGCGTTGCTCGCACGAGGGCTGAAGGCCGAGCTCATCGGGCATGATCCACATCTGGATGAACCGCATGGGTTCGGTCTCGGACGCGTTCTGCTCCGAGTGCCATGCCCCCGACCCGAGGGTCATGCGCTGCACCGAGCCGGCCGGGAGGATGCCGCCGGTCCCGATGTCGTCCTCGTGGCGGAAGGTGCCCTCGACCACGTAGGTGATGCCTTCGATGTCCCGGTGGGGGTGCATCGGCCAGACGGCACCGGGGATCAGCCGGTCGTCGTTGAAGACCCGAAGGGTGCCCCACCCCATATTCTCGGGATCGCGGTACCGGTCGAACGAGAAGTGCCAGCGGGCCTGGAACCAGCCGCCGTCGATGCGGAATATCTCGGCGTCCCGGCGGAGTTGGAGCATCGGCCCATCGTAGCCGCGAGTACCGGAGCGGGCACCCGGGCGAAGCGTGTCCTCCGGCCTCGCTATCATGACCGGGCCCCGGCCGGCTGCGGATCGCCGGGGCCGGCCGGCCGAACGATCTAACAGGGGGAGAGATGGAGAATTTCGTCGAGGTTGTGAAGGTCGACGACGTGCCACCCGGTAGCGCCGCGGTGGTGGATGTGAAAGGCGTCGAGATCGCGCTCGTGAACTCGAGCGGTCAGTTCTTCGCGATCGGGAACGAGTGCCCGCACGCGGGCGGCCCGCTGGGCGAGGGTGACCTGGTCGAGGAGAACCAGCTCGAGTGCCCGCTCCACGGAAGCGTGTTCGACATCACCACGGGCGAGCCCGTCGTCGGCCCCGCGGACGAGCCCGTCCCGACATACCCGACCAAGGTAGAGAACGGCGTCGTCTCGATCGCCGTCGACTAGACGACCCAGCGAGAGGAACCAGGACGCGGTGGCCACCGAAAAGATCGTCATCCACGGCGCCCGCGAGCACAATCTCAAGAACGTTCATCTCGAGCTTCCGCGCGACAAGCTGATCGTCTTCACCGGGATCTCCGGGAGCGGGAAGTCGAGCCTGGCGTTCGACACGATCTACGCCGAAGGCCAGCGCCGCTACGTCGAGAGCCTCTCGTCGTACGCGCGGCAGTTCCTCGGCCAGATGGAGAAGCCCGACGTCGACTTCGTCGAGGGCATGTCGCCGGCGATCTCCATCGATCAGAAGACGGCGAGCCAGAACCCTCGCTCGACCGTCGGCACGATCACCGAGATCTACGACTACCTGCGGCTGCTGTACGCGCGCGTCGGGAAACCGCACTGTCCGAAGTGCGGGCGGCCGATCGCGCGTCAGTCGCCCGACCAGATCGTCGATCAGGTGCGCGCGCTCGCGGAAGGCACGCGGTTCCAAGTCCTCGCGCCGATCGTCCGCAGCCGCAAGGGGGAGTACGAGAAGCTGCTCGAGGATCTCGGGAAGAAGGGCTTCGCCCGCGCGCGCGTGGACGGTGAGGTGCGTGAGCTGTCGGAGAAGATCCGGCTCGACCGCTACTACAAGCACACGATCGAGGTCATCGTCGACCGGCTCGTAATGAAGCCGGGTCTCGAGCGCCGGCTCGCCGACTCGATCGAGACGGCGCTGAACCTCGCCGACGGGATGGTGGCGATCGAGCTCGTCGACACGAACGAGATCCAGACGTACTCTCAGCACCTCGCGTGCCACCACTGCGGACTATCGTTCGAGGAGCTGCAGCCGAAGAACTTCTCGTTCAACTCGCCGTACGGCGCGTGCCCGCGCTGCGACGGGCTCGGCATCCACCTCGAGGTCGATGAGGAGCTCGTCGTCCCCGATCCGGATCTGTCGGTCGAAGAGGCGGCGCTCGCGCCGTGGTCGACGAGCCGCACCGAGTACTTCTTCCGGATGCTCGAGTCGGTCGCCGCCTTCGCCGGCGTGAAACCGAAGACGCCGTGGCGAAAGCTCACCAAGAAGCAGCGAGAGGTCTTCCTCTACGGCACCGGCGACGACCAGATCCACGTCCGCTACAAGAACCGGTACGGCCGCACGCGCTCGTACAACACCTACTTCGAAGGCGTGGTCCCGTGGCTCGAGCGTAAGCGCGACGAGGCCGACAGCGACTACCACCGCGAGAAGATCGAGGAGTACATGCGGGAGATCCCGTGCCCGGCGTGCAAGGGCATGCGGCTCAAGCCCGAGTCGCTCGCCGTCACGGTCGGCGGGGTCAACATCGCCGAGCTCTGCCGCATGTCGATCGCCGAGACCGACAAGTTCCTGCGCACCCTCGAGTGGACCGATCGCGAGCACCTGATTGGCGACCGGATCATCAAGGAGGTCACCTCGCGGCTCGGCTTCCTGATCGACGTCGGTCTCGACTACCTGACGCTCGAGCGATCGGCTGCCACGCTGGCCGGGGGGGAGGCGCAGCGGATCCGACTGGCCACGCAGATCGGAAGCGGGCTGGTCGGGGTGCTGTACATCCTCGACGAGCCGTCGGTCGGCCTCCATCAGCGCGACAACCACCGGCTCATCGAGACGCTGGTGCGCCTGCGCGATATCGGCAACACGCTGATCGTCGTCGAGCACGACGAGGCGACGATCCGGACCGCGGACTACATCGTCGACATCGGTCCCGGCGCCGGCGAGCACGGCGGTGAGGTCGTCCACGCCGGCTCGTTCAAGCAGCTGCTGGCGAACAACAAGTCGCTGACCGGTCAGTACCTGTCGAGGAAGCGCTCGATCCCGGTGCCGGCCTGGCGGCGGCCGCCGGGCGGCAACTACCTGACGGTGAAGGGCGCACGCCAGAACAACCTCAAGAACATCGATGTCAAGATCCCGCTCGGCTCCCTGGTGTCGATAACGGGGGTTTCCGGGAGCGGGAAGTCGTCGCTCCTGACCGACACGCTGTACCCGGCCCTGATGAAGCGGATCTACGGATCACGGAGCGTGCCGGGGAAGCACCGTTCGCTGACGGGCGTCGAGCACGTCGACAAGGTGGTCAACGTCGACCAGGCGCCGATCGGCCGGACACCGCGATCGAACCCGGCGACCTACATCGGCGTGTTCGATCACGTCCGCTCGCTGTTCAGCCAGACGCCCGAGGCCCGGGCGCGCGGCTACCAGCCGGGCCGCTTCTCGTTCAACGTCAAAGGCGGCCGCTGCGAGTCCTGCGCCGGCGACGGCCAGATCAAGATCGAGATGCACTTCCTTCCCGACATCTACGTGCCGTGCGAGGTCTGCAAGGGCAAGCGCTACAACCGCGAGACGCTCGACGTCACGTTCAAGGGCAAGAACATCTCGCAGGTGCTCGAGATGTCCGTCGAAGAGGGGGTCACGTTCTTCGAGGCGCTGCCGGTGATCCGGCGCCATCTCGAGACCCTGAACGACGTCGGGCTCGGCTATATCAAGCTGGGCCAGCCGGCGCCGACGCTGTCGGGCGGCGAGGCGCAGCGGGTGAAGCTCGCGAGCGAGCTGTCGAAGCGTGCGACCGGGAGGACCGTGTACATCCTCGACGAGCCGACGACCGGCCTGCACTTCGAGGACATCTCGAAGCTCCTCGGCGTCCTGCAGCGGCTCGTCGACGCCGGGAACACCGTCATCGTCATCGAGCACAACCTCGACGTCGTGAAGCAGGCGGACTGGCTGATCGACCTCGGGCCCGAGGGCGGGAACCTGGGCGGCGAGATCGTCGCGCAGGGAACACCTGAGGACGTCGCGCGGGTCCCGCGCTCGTACACCGGCCGTTTCCTCCGCGAGGAGCTCGGGATCCAGCCCGAGGCGGACGAGCCGGTCGCCGCGGGCTAGTACCAACGACTCATCTTTGCTTCGCACGCTTATCGAGCCGGGCAGCGACGCCGATTACTGGGAACGAGAACCGCGCACAAAGTGTTGTGGTCCCAAGGATGAAGGCCCGGAGACGGGCCGAGGGATGAAGGACCTGGCAACTGCACGGCCTCTTGATCTAAGAAGATGTGGCGAGGGCGAGCCTTAGGGCTCGCCCTTTTCTTCCCCCGGCTGCAACCTTCCGACCTGTCCTATGCGTCCTAGTCCGTCATGATGGAGCTGGCGGTGGAGCTTGAAGGACGGAGGGCCGAGGGCCGGCTGGCCGACCTCTACCGGGAGCACGTGCCCGGCGCGGTCCGGCTGGCCTGGCTGATCACCGGGAGCGAGGCTCAAGCCGAGGACCTCGCCAACGACGCCTTCATCCGCGTCGCCGGCCGGTTCGGCGACCTGCGCGACCCCGCCGCGTTCGGTCCCTACCTGAAGCGGACGGTCGTCAACCTCGCCAACTCGTATTTCCGGCGCCGGCGTGTGGAACGCGCGTACCTCGAGTCCGTGGGCGCAACGCTAGAGATCCGTCCGGCGGCCGGCGAAGCCGACCCCATCGAGCGAGAGGTCATGTGGCGCCGGCTGATGGTCCTCCCGCCCCGGCAGCGGGCCGCGATCGTGCTGCGGTTCTACGAGGACATGACGGAAGCACAAGCGGCAGACATCCTCGGCTGCCCGGTCGGCACGGTGAAGTCGCTCGTGTCGCGGGGACTCGAAGCTCTCAGGAAAGAGGTCGAACGATGAACGACATCGAGCAGGAGGTCCGCGAGATGCTCCGTACGAAGGCTGCCGAAGCGCCCGTCCGCGATGAGCCGCCGCCCGTCGTTCTTCGGCGGACGAAGACGCTCCGCGCCGTGAACGGGGTGGCCATCACCGCTGCAGCCGCGGCGGTCGTGCTCGGCGTCGTGTTGGGTGCGCAGACGTTCGGGGACCGGACCGCCGTCGAGCCGGATGCTCCCATCACAAGGGTGCCGTGGATCGATTCGCAAGGACCGATGGATGAGCGCGAGCTTCCTGCGTGCCGTGCCGCTCAGCTTTCCGTGTCCGCTCGGCTCGCGCCGCCGTTCGGTGGCCAGCTCGACTTCATCCTCAAGGGCAGCGATGCATGTCGGCTCTATCCGGTACTCGGTATCAGTGTGCTCGATGCACAGGGTCGAGGGATCGAAGGGCTCTTCGCTCTCACGGGCCTCACGACCAACCTTGACCCAGGCATGCGAGCACCTATGGCCTTCACCGTGGTGAAGGGGTGTGCCGGCGACTTAGCGTCGTTCACTTATGTCATCGAGCTTCCATCACACGAGTCTCTAAGGGTTCGAGCGTCGAGCATCCTGCTAGGGCCCGTCGCGACCCCATGCAGCAGCCAGGACGACCCGCCGCATATGACGTTCTTCTCGGCGCCGCCTGTTGCGATCGATGGGAACGCACTCGATGAGTTGGACTACACGCTTTCGGCGCCGGCTGCCGTGCAAGGCGAAGGAGTCCTACGGTATGAGGTGACGATCCGCAATCCCACAGGCTTCGCCGTCCGGCTCGATCCTTGTCCCGTGTACCGGCAGGTGTTGCTTCGGGAGGGGTTCATGCACCCGTCGTCATATCTCCTCAACTGTGCGGCGTCAGACGGGATCATCCCGGCCGGTCGACAGGTGACTTTCGAGATGGAGATGGACCTGGGGATAGTCCCCGACGGCGAGTACATCCTGTGGTGGGGGCTCGACTCCGTGGACAGCCACCTCCGACAAACGATCCTCGTCCGGTAGCCCCGGAACCCGCGGTGGTCACCCTCCCTACAATGGAGGGGTGACCATCGCGGCGGCCCGGCGGCCGAAGCCGAGCGAGATCCCCGACCAGCCCGGCGCATACCTCTTCAAGGACGCGCACGGGCGGGTCATCTATGCCGGGAAGGCTCTCTCCCTCCGCAGCAGGCTGTCGAGCTACTTCCAGGACCCCGACGCCCTCCACCCCCGGACGGCGGCGATGGTCGAGTCCGCCGCCGACGTCGAGTGGATCGTCGTCGCGAACGAGGTCGAGTCGCTCCACCTCGAATACAACCTGATCAAGACCCACAAGCCCCGGTTCAACGTCCGCTATCGCGACGACAAGTCCTATCCGTACCTCGCGGTCACGCTCGACGAGGAGTACCCGCGCGCGATGGTGCTCCGTGGCAAGAAGCGCAAGGGCGTCCGGTACTTCGGCCCCTACGCCCACGCGTACGCGATCCGGGAGACGCTGGATCTCCTCCTCAGGACCTTCCCGGTCCGCACCTGTTCCCAGGGCGTCTTCGATCGGTGCCGCCGGATCAACCGGCCCTGCCTCTTCTACGACATCGGGAAGTGCGCTGCGCCGTGCGTCGGTCACGTCGACGCCGAGCAGCATCGCGGGATCGCCGACGATCTCGTCGCGTTCCTGGAGGGCCGATTCGAGCCGGTGCTCGAGCGGCTCGACGACGACATGGACCGCGCGTCCGGAAACCTCGAGTACGAGCGCGCGGCGCGCCTCCGGGATCAGCTCGCGAGCGTCCGAAAGGCGATCGAGAAGCAGACGGTCGTCTCGGACCGGAACGAGCACTTCGACATGGTCGCGCTCGCCGAGGACGAGCTCGAGGCCGCCTTACAAGTTTTCTTCGTCCGCGGCGGCCGCATGGTCGGCCGAAGGGGATTCGTGGTCGACAAGGTCGAGGAGCTCGACACGCCGGGCCTCCTCGCGTCGTTCCTCCGCGATCTCTACATGACGGAAGAGGAGATCCCGCGCGAGATCCTCGTCCCCGTGATCCCCGCCGACGCCGACGTTCTCAAGACGTGGCTCGCCGAGAAGCGCGGCGGCCGCGTGGAGTTCCGTGTCCCGCAGCGCGGCGAGAAGCGCGCCCTGCTCGAGACCGTCGCCCAGAACGCCACCGAGTCGTTCGTCCAACACAAGCTCAAGCGCCGGTCGGACTTCGCAGCGCGCGCGAAGCAGCTCAACGCGCTCCAGGCGGCGCTCGGGCTCCCCGAGGCGCCGCTGCGGATCGAGTGCTTCGACATCTCCAACACCGGCCCCACCGAGGTCGTCGCTTCGATGGTCGTGTTCGAGGACGGCATCCCGAAGCGGTCGGACTACCGTCGCTTCAAGATCCGATGGGTGGAGGGACAGGACGACTTCGCGTCGATGGCCGAGGTGATCCGCCGCCGGTTCCTCCGCTACCTCGCCGAGCGCGACCAGCCGCCGGACAAATCGCGGAAGTTCGCGTACCCACCGAACCTCGTCGTCGTGGACGGCGGCAAGGGACAGCTGAACGCGGCGCTCGGGGTCCTGGCCGAGCTCGGCGTGCAAGAGCTGACGGCGATCGGTCTCGCGAAGCGGTTCGAGGAGGTCTACCTCCCCGGACAACCGGATCCGGTCTCGATCCCGCGCGGCTCCGAGGCGCTGTACCTGCTCCAGCACATCCGGGACGAAGCGCACCGATTCGCCATCACCTACCACCGCATGCTGCGGGATCGCCGGGTCCGCGAGAGCGCCCTCGACCATATCCCCGGCGTCGGTGAGGAGCGGAAGAAGCGCTTGCTCCGCACGTTCGGCTCCGTGCGCCGTATCCTTCAAGCGAGCGAGGAGGAGCTCGCGGAGGTCGTTCCGGCGTCGGTGGCGAAGCGCGTGCATGCCACGCTCCGCGGCCTCGAGCCCTCCAAGGAGGGAACCGAGCTGGACCGCAACGGACGATCGAGGGCGGCGGAGCGCTGATGGCACGCAGCGAGCGTCGCGAAGAAGTCGTCGCCGAGCTGCCCGATTTCACGATCATCACGGGCCTGTCGGGCGCCGGGCGGTCGGAGGCGGCGAAGGCGCTCGAGGACCTCGGCTACTTCGTCATCGACAACCTCCCGCCGGCGTTGATCGGCAAGATGGCCGACCTCGGGCAGGCGCCGGGCTCGCCGGCCCAGCACATCGCGCTCGTGGTGGACGTCCGCGGCGGGCAGTTCTTCTCCGAGCTCACCGAAGCGCTCAAAGACCTCGCGTCGCGCGGCGTCGACTACCGGATCCTGTTCCTGACGGCCGGCGACGACGCGCTCGTCCGGCGATTCGAGGCGACGCGTCGACGTCACCCGCTCGGCGAGCGGGTCGTGGACGGGATCGCGCGCGAGCGCGCGCTGCTCGAGTCCATGCGCGCACAGGCGGACCTCGTGATCGACACGAGCGACCTCACCGTCCACGACCTCCGGGACCGGATCGTCGGCGCGTTCTCGAAGACGCCGCGCGAGACGCGGCTCCAGGTCACCGTCGTGTCGTTCGGCTACAAGTACGGCCTCCCGATGGACGCCGACCTCGTGCTCGACGTTCGGTTCCTTCCCAACCCGCACTGGGTGGAGGAGCTGCGTCCGCTGCCCGGAACCGACGAGCGCGTGAGCCAATACGTCATGTCGCGACAAGCGACGGCCGATTTCCTTCTCCGTTTCGAGCAGATGCTCGAGGTGCTCATCCCCGGCTACCTGACCGAGGGGAAGCGGTACCTGACCGTCGCGGTGGGGTGCACCGGCGGGCGGCACCGGTCGGTCGTCGTGAGCGAAGAGGTCGCGGAGATGCTCCGCCGTCGCGGGCTGCCCGTCGCCGTCGAGCATCGCGACATCGATCGCGGCTGAGGAACCAAGCTGGACCTGAGCTCATGACCGAACCACGCATCGTCTGCATCGGCGGAGGCCACGGCCTCTCCGCGGCGCTCGGCGCGGCACGACAGCTGACCGAAGACGTCACGGCCGTCGTCACCGTCGCCGACGACGGCGGCTCCTCCGGCGTGCTTCGCGACTGGCTCCGCATCCCGGCGCCGGGGGACCTGCGGATGGCGATCGCGGCGCTCGCCGGCGACCCGTCGCGTGCGGCGCTTCTCCAATACCGCTTCTCCGAAGGCGACCTGGCCGGCCATCCGCTCGGCAACCTCATCATCGCGGCGCTGGCCGACCTTCGCGGCGACTTCGTGGCCGCGGTGGACGAGGTCGCGCAGATCGCCGGCGTGAGCGGCCGCGTTCTGCCGGCCACTCCCGACTCGGTGCGACTGCGCGCACGGATGGGCGGTCTCGACATCCGAGGCCAGGTGGCGATCGCGACGGGTCCCGGCCCGGTGGAGCACCTGACGCTCGAACCGGCCGACGCGGCGCCGACGCCCGACGCCGTCGAGGCGATCGAGGCGTCGACGCTCACCGTCTTAGGTCCGGGCAGCCTATTCACGAGCGTGCTCGCGGCGTTGCTCGTGCCTGGGATCGGTGCGGCCGTGCGGAACGCTCGCCGGGTGGCGCTCGTGTTGAACGCGGCCCAGCAGATCGGGGAGACCGCCGGGCTCGACGCGGCCGGACACATCCGCGCCCTTTTCGAACACGTGCCGGGGCTTCGCATCGACGCGGTGCTCGTGCACGACGGCCCGCTCCCTGGCGTCGCCCGCCCGGTCGTCGTCGCCGAGGAGGCGCTCGCGGCCATGCGCGCGCCGGTCATCGGCGCCGACCTCATCGCGTCCGGGGCCCGCCACGACCCCGACAAGCTCGCCGCGGCTCTCAAAGGGCTGCTGTGAAGAGCCGTGGGGCGAGCTTCACCGCCCGGGTGAAGGCCGAGCTCGCGCGACACCGGTCGCCGCGCGCCTGCTGCCGGCGCGCCGAGCTCTCGGCGCTCCTCCGGTCGGCCGGGACGTTCCACATCGTCGGCGGCAGCCGGTTCGCCCTTGAGGTCGACGTACCCGAGGCCGGCATCGCGCGCAAGGTCTACGCGGGCCTCGCAGCCGGGTTCGCCGAGCCCGCCGAGATCCGCATCCTGGAACCCGGCCGCGGACGGCCGCGCCAACGCTTCCTGATCCGCGTGCAGGAGGCGGCGCTCGAGCCGTTCATCGACGCGGGCGTACTCGACGGCGCCGGGCGTCTGAGCGCCGGCGTTCCCGCGAAGCTCGTCTCGCGGCGCTGCTGCGCCGGCGCGTATCTCCGCGGGTCGTTCCTCACGCACGGGTCGGTCTCCGAGCCGAGGGCGCCGGTGCAGCTGGAGATCCGGACCCCCGACCGCGCGACCGCATCCGGCGTGCACGGCCTCGCCGAGCGCCTCGGCGCCGCGGCCCGGATCCGGGAGCACCGCGGGGCTCACGTCGTCTACATGAAGGAAGGGGCCGGCGTCGGGCGCATGCTCGCTGCGATGGGCGCGCACCACGGCTACCTCGAGTGGGAGGACGGTGCGGTGTGGAAGAGCGTCCGCGGCGAGGCGAACCGGCTGGCCAATTGCGACGAGGCGAACGCGCGCCGGACCGCGCGCGCCGCCATCGAGCAGCGCGTCTGGGCGGAGACCGCGCTCGCGCGCTTCGGTGACGAAGGGCTCCCGCCGGCGATCCGCGAGATCGCGCACCTGCGCCTGGCCCACCCGGGCGCGTCGCTCGAGGAGCTCGGACGGCTCTGCCGTCCTCAGGTAACGAAACCCGCCGTCGCCGGCCGCCTCCGGCGCCTCGAGAGGCTCGCCGAGGACCTGGTTGGATAGGCTGGCCACACCCACATCGCTAAGGAACCATGGAGGCGGGAAATGGCGTTGAAGGTTGGCATCAACGGATTCGGCCGCATCGGCCGCAACTTCTTCCGCGCGGTACGCAAGCGCGGAGCGGACATCGATATCGTTTCGGTCAACGACATCACCGATCCGCCGACGCTCGCGCACCTCTTGCGGTACGACTCCGTTCACGGGGTGCTCGACGCCGAGGTGAAGGCGACGGGCGACGGCATCGCGATCGACGGCAAGGAGCTGCGGGTCACCGCCGAGCGCGACCCGGCCAACCTGCCGTGGAAGGACCTCGGTGTCGACCTCGTGATCGAGTCGACCGGCCTCTTCACCGATCGCGAGAAGGCCGAGAAGCACCTCACGGCGGGCGCGAAGAAGGTCGTCATCAGCGCGCCGGCGAAGGGCGAGGACATCACGATCGTCATGGGTGTGAACGACGGCGACTACGACCCGGCGAAGCACACGGTGATATCGAACGCATCGTGCACCACGAACTGTGTCGTGCCACTCGCGAAGGTGCTGCACGAAGCGTTCGGCATCGAGCGCGGCTTCATGACCACGGTGCACGCGTACACGAACGACCAGAACCTGCTCGATCTGCCGCACAAGGACCTGCGACGCGCCCGTGCTTCCGCCATCAACATCGTGCCGGCGTCGACCGGCGCCGCGAAGGCGACCTCACTGTCGATGCCGGAGATGAAGGGCCGGCTCGACGGCACCGCACTGCGCGTGCCGGTGCCGGACGGGTCGATCACCGATCTTGTGTGCATCGTGCAGCGCGACGCCACGATCGACGACGTGAACCGGGCCTACCTGGAAGCGTCGCAGTCGGGTCCGTTGAAGGGATATCTCCAATACACCGAGGACCCGATCGTCTCGAGCGACATCATCGGCAACCCGCACTCGTGCATCTTCGACTCGAAGCAGACGATGGCGAACGGGAACATGATCAAGGTCATGGGCTGGTACGACAACGAGTGGGGCTACTCGAACCGGCTCGTCGACCTCGTGAACAAGATCGGCGCGAGTCTCTAGGCACCGCGTGAAGCTCCGGACCATCGACGATCTCGAGATCGCCGGCCGCCGCGTCCTGCTCCGCGCCGACTTCAACGTCCCGCTTTCGAAGCAGGACGGGTCGATCGTCGACGACCTTCGGATCAAAGCCACGCTCCCGACGATCCGTGAGCTGCTCGACAAGGGTGCCACGCACGTCGTGGCGTGCTCGCACCTGGGCCGGCCCAAAGGAGAGCCGGATCCGAAGTACTCGCTGGCTCCGGTCGCCGCGCGTCTCGGCGAGTTGCTCGGCTTTGACGTGCCGCTCGCCGAAGCCCCGACGGGGCCGGTGCCGGCGGACGCGCGCGTGGCGCTGCTCGAGAACCTGCGTTTCGACCCCGGCGAGAAGTCGAACGATCGCAGCTTCGCCGAGCGGCTCGCAGCCCTCGCCGACGTCTACGTGGACGACGCGTTCGGCGCGGTGCACCGGGCACATGCGAGCGTTGTCGGGGTCGCCGGGCTGCTCCCGGCCGCGGCCGGCCGGCTCCTCGAGAAGGAAGTGGCGATCCTCTCGCGGCTGGTTGAGTCGCCGGAGCGGCCGTTCGTTGCCGTCGTAGGCGGCGCGAAGGTCTCGGACAAGCTCAAGGTGCTCCGGCGGCTGCTCGACCTGGTCGACCGGCTCCTGATCGGCGGTGGCATGTGCTTCACCTTCCTGAAGGCGAAGGGATACGGCGTCGGGAAGTCGCTCCTCGAAGAGGATCAGGTCGCGGAGGTCGAAGCGTTGATGCGTGAGGGCGGCGACAAGCTCATGCTCCCCAAGGACATCATCGTCGCGTCCGCCCCCGAACCCGGCGTCGAGAAGAAGCTCGTGTCGGCCGACGGCATCCCCGACGAGCTCGCCGGCTTGGACATCGGCAAGGCCACCTCGCGCGCGTACGTCGACGAGATCCGCAAGGCGCGCACGGTGTTCTGGAACGGCCCGATGGGCGTGTTCGAGGTCGAGGACTTCGCCGCCGGCACCCGCGCGATCGCGGCCGGGATCGCCAAGAGCGACTGCTACTCCGTGATCGGCGGCGGCGACAGCGCGGCCGCGCTCGAGAAGTTCGGGTACGCCGACGAGGTGTCGCACATCTCGACCGGCGGGGGAGCGTCGCTCGAGTTCCTCGAGGGGCGCGAGCTCCCCGGACTCGTGCCGCTTCGGAAGGGGTAGTATCCGCCGTCATGGCGCGCAAGCCGATCATCGCCGGCAACTGGAAGATGAACCTCAATCACCTCGAGGCGATCGGCCTCGTGCAGAAGTTGCACTACAACCTCCGGGAACAGGACTACGACGCCGTCGACGTCGTCGTCTGCCCTCCATTCACGTCGCTGCGCAGCGTCCAGACGCTCCTGGAAGGCGACCGGATCCCGATGGCGCTCGGGGCGCAGAACTGCCACTGGGAAGACAAGGGCGCATTCACCGGCGAGGTGTCGCCCCCGATGCTTGCCCGACTCAAGTGCTCCTACGTCATCGTGGGTCATTCCGAGCGGCGTCAGTACGTCGGAGAGACCGACGAGATCGTCAACAAGAAGGCGAAGGCCGTCATCAAGAACGAGATGACCCCCATCGTGTGTGTCGGAGAGACCCTCGACGAGCGCGAGGCCGAGCGCACCGAAGAGGTCGTCGGTGGCCAGGTGCGCGGATCGCTCGCCGGCATCGGTGCTTCGACGCTCGCCGGCATCGTCGTCGCCTACGAGCCGGTGTGGGCGATCGGGACCGGGCGCACGGCGCAGACCTCGGACGCCAACGCCGTGATCGGGTTCATCCGCCGGACGGTGAGCGAGATCTCCGACAGGGCGACCGCCGACGCGATCCGCATCCAGTACGGCGGCAGCGTCAACGCCGGCAACATCGCCGCGATAATGGCCGAGCCGGAGATCGACGGAGCGCTCGTCGGCGGCGCAAGCTTGGACGCCGAAGACTTCGCGCTGATCGTCCGTTATCGCGCCTGATCGGGCTCAACCGCACAGCGTGTTCGAGCGATCGCGCAATCTAACGCAGCGGCGCCCTCGTATACCACTCTAGGGGGCGGCAGAGCCGTCCTTTGAAGCGTGCATTCCGCCTGGTAGAAGGGGCCTACGGTCCTGGGGGCGGTCAACACTGCGTGGTATAGTCGGCCAGTTTTCGGTCCGGTGGGGAGGGAGGGTTCATGGTAAGGAAGTACAGCAAGTTCCTCGTACTCATCGCTGTGCTCGCGATCGCCGCTACGGCGTGCGGTGGCGACGGCGGTGAGGGAACTCAGATCGAAGGTCAAGAGGGCGGCGACGCGATCCAGGCCCTGAACGATCCTGGCGAGCTCGACCCCGCGTATTGTGGAACGACCTCGTGCGCGGAACCGGTGGGTGTGCTCTTCGATTCGCTTCTCGCCTACGACTTCAGGACGGCTGCCATCACCAGGAACGGCGCAGCCGACAGCTACGAAGTGAGCGCCGACGCCACGATGATCACGTTCAAGCTTCGTGAAGGCGCCAAGTTCCACAACGGCGAGGACGTCACCGCGGAGTCCTTCGTTCGCGGGCTCACCCGAGTCGCCGTGGTCCAACAGGGTGTGACCCCGTCGGACATCTCCTATCACCTCGACGGGATCAAGGGATTCGCCGACGCGCAGGCCGGCAAGTCCAAGACCCTCCCCGGCGTGCACCAGGGCGCCAACGATCACGAGCTCGTCATCGAGCTCGAGAGCCCCAACGCCGAGTTCGTCACTCGCACGGGCCACCAGGTCTACTCGCCGGTCCCGGCGGCTGCGAACACGGCCGACGGCAAGCCCGACCCGAAGTTCACGACCAACCCGATCGGCAACGGCCCGTACAAGATGGAAGGCGAGTACCGGCGCGACGTCGGGCTGAAGGTCGTCAAGAACGCGGATTACAACGGTAAGGTCAAGGGGTTCCTCAACTCGATCGAGTGGAAGATCTACGCCGACCTGGCACAGGAGTACCTCGAGTTCCAGGCGGGCACCGTCGACAGCTCGGATGTCGAGCCCGAATCCTACGCGGCGGCCGAAGCCGCCTACGGCGAGGCGTTCGTGCAGCTCCAGGGCGCGGCCCTCACCTACGTGGCCGTCAACACCGAGGACGCCCCGACGAGCAACAAGGCGTACCGGCAGGCCATCTCGATGGCGATCAACCGCGAGGACATCGTGCGTACCATCTTCAACAACGCTCGTGTCCCCGCCACCGGCATCATCCCGCCGGCGACCTTCGGGTCAAGGGCGAACGTCTGCCAGTACTGCAAGTTCGACGCGACCGCAGCCAAGGCGAAGCTGGCCGAAGCAGGGGGTCCCGGCCCGCAGCTCGTCCTGGCCTACAACGCGGACGGCAATCACGGCCCGTGGATGACGGCGGTCGCTGCGCAGCTGAAGGAGAACCTGGGGCTCAACCCCAAGCTGGTCCCGATCGCGAAGTTCGACGACTACACGGGTTCGGGTGACGACAAGTTCCTGAACTCGACCTTCTTCGAGAAGCCGGGTCTCGCGCGCCTCGGGTGGGCTCAGGACTACCCGACGCTCGATAACTGGCTGTTCCCGCTGCTTTTCTCGACTTCGGGAGATAACCACTCTCGGTGGAAGAACACGGAGTTCGACAACCTGGTGAAGCAGGCCCAGGCGAACACCAATCCGACCGAGCGCCTGAAGCAGCAGCAGGACGCCGAGGACATCGCCCTCGAGGAACTGCCGATCATCCCGATGTGGTACTCGAAGTCGGCCATCGTCTACAAGGCCGACAAGTTCGAGAACTTCCCGATCGACGTCCAGTACCTGTACCCCGCTTGGGAGTACGTGTCGGTCAAGGCTGCATAGGGATACAGTAAGAAGAGAGTCAATCGAGGACGGGGTGCCTGCCGAACC
>DATFGK010000040.1:0-3630 GCA_035249485.1 Actinomycetota bacterium
GACTCCTGCGGGATCGCCGCCGACGAGGTCCGCCGGATCACGCGCGAGCTGGCCGCGGCCGAGCACGCCGTGGTTTACGGCCGCATCGGCACCTCGACGCAGGAGTTCGGCACGCTCGCGTCGTGGCTCGTCGACGTGATCAACGTGCTGACGGGGAACCTCGACCGCGAGGGCGGCACGATGTTCACCAAGCCGGCGATCGGCAGCGGCAACACCTCGGGCGCGCCGGGCCGCGGGCGCGGCTTCCAGTTCGGACGGTTCCGCAGCCGCGTGCGCGGCCGTCCGGAGATGCTCGGCGAGCTGCCGGTCGCGTGCCTGGCCGAGGAGATCCTCACGCCCGGCGAGGGGCAGATCCGCGCGTTGATCACCGTCGCCGGCAACCCGGCGGTGTCGACGCCCGACGCGACGCGGCTCTCGCATGCGCTCGACACGCTCGACTTCATGGTGTCGGTCGACATCTACGTGACCGAGACCGCGCGCCACGCCGACGTGATCTTCCCGGCCGAGCCGGCGCTGACCCGCGCGCACTACGACGGGCCGTTCTACAACCTTTCCTGCCGCAACATCGCGAACTACTCGCCGCCGTCGCTCCCGCTGCCCGACGGCGCGATGACGGAATGGGAAGTCCTGCTGCGCCTCGCCGGGATCGCCGGCGGCGCCGGGGCGCATCCGGATCTGGTCGCGCTCGACGAGCTGGTCGCGCGCGAGGTGCTTCGGCGCGGACTGCAGAACCCGTCGTCGCCGGCGGCCGGCGTGGACGAGGAGAAGGCGTGGGACGTCGTCGCGCACCGGCGCGGCCCCGACCGGCTGCTCGACATCATGTTGCGGACCGGGCCGTACGGCGAGGGTTTCGGGCGCGACCCGGACGGGCTGACGCTGGACGTGCTCGAGGCGAACCCGCACGGCGTCGACCTCGGGCCGTTGCAGCCCCGGATCCCCGAGGTGCTCCGCACGGCGAGCGGCAAGATCGAGCTCGCCCCCGAACCGATCGCGAACGATGTCGCGCGGCTGTCGGGCGCGATGTCCCGGCGGCGCAACGGTGGGATGATGCTCGTCGGCCGCCGCCAGTTGCGATCGAACAATTCGTGGATGCACAACCTGCCGTCGCTCCGCGGCGGGTCGAACCGATGCACGGTCCAGGTGCACGAGGACGACGCCGCGCGGCTCGGGATCGAAGACGGGAAGATCGTGCGCGTCGAGTCGTCCAGCGGTGTCGTCGAGCTCCCCGCCGAGGTGTGCGATGCGGTGATGCCCGGCGTGATCAGCATCCCGCACGGCTGGGGCCACGGCGTCGACGGTGTGGGCTGGTCGGTGGCGGCCGGGAACGGCGGGACGAACTCGAACGTGCTCGCGCCGTCGGATCTGATCGACGAACTCTCCGGGAACGCCGTCCTGAACGGGATCCCGGTAACCGTGGGCCCGGCGTGAGCGCCGATACCTTCCGAAAAGCCGTCGAGTCCTTCGACCTCGACGCGGCGCTCGCATGCCTGGCGCCGGACATCGTGTTCCACTCGCCGGTGACGTTCAAGCCGTTCGAGGGCCGCGACGCGGTCGCCGTCCTTTTCGGGATCCTCTTCAAGACCTTCGAGGACTTCCGCTACGTCGGCGAGTACGGATCGGCCGACGGCGCCGTGCTCCATTTCAAGACCCGCATCGGCGACCGTCAGGTCGAGGGCATCGACATGATCCACACGCGCGAGGACGGGCTCATCGACGAGTTCACGGTCATGGTGCGTCCGCTGTCCGCCGCGCACGCGCTGCGCGACACCGTCGGAGCCGAGCTCGGCATGACGGGCTGATGCCGGTGCGGAACTTCGAGGTCACGTTCGACGCGACGAACTCCAAGACGCTCGCTGCGTTCTGGATGGAGGCGCTCGGCTACGAGCCTATGGGCCCGCCGACCGGGTACGACTCGTGGGAGGAGTGGCGGATCAAGATGGAGCTCTCCGTCGAGGAGATGGACGAAGGCGCCTCGATCGCCGCTCCGGACGGCAGCAGATACATCACGTTCCTCAACGTCCCAGAGCCCAAGACCGCGAAGAACCGCATGCACCTGGACCTCGATGTCTTACCCGACCGGAGGGCGCCCGTGCTCGAACAGAAGGCGATCATGGATGCGGAAGTCGAACGCTTGGAGAAGCTCGGCGCCACGAAGCTCTACGACACGCTCGTCGGCGACCACTACCGCGTGACGATGGCCGACCCAGAGGGCAACGAGTTCTGCCTCCGCTAACCCTCCTCGGAAGTGTGACCCTAGACGTCTCGCTGACGGCAGCTGTTGGGTCAAACTTCGGATAACCGTCCGCCTCCCGGATCACATCGGCGCCATGCTCGTCCAGTCGCTGAACCCGGTCGGCGCATGCGGCCCGAGGATCAGCTGCTCGAGGACCCCGATCCCGACGTCGCCCTTCGACGACTTCACGCTCACGAGCTGCTCGACATGGAAGTTCTCGGGTAGCAGCGGGTCCAGCTTGTCGACCTCCCACATGTCGGAGCCGACATCCTCTTCGCCGTGCCACTCGCCGTGCATCCACTTCGGGTTGAGGTAGCCGATGCCTTTGAGCCGGAAGTCGAGGATCGGCTCGAGCTCTTGGACCTCCTCGCCCTCGGGGAACCGATACGTGAACGTCGAACCGTCGGTGACGCGGGTGCCCGGCCGCATCCGGAGTGAATAGTCGACCGAGCGGGGACGGCGGAGTTTCTCCTCGATACCCCAGGTCGGCTCGCCCGGCTCGAGCAGCGGGACCTCGGACGCGGTCGTGTACCAGCGATAGCCGTCGGCGTTCTCGAAGAGCATCGCGTGGGTGCAGCGGTCGTCGAAGTGGATCGGCGCCCAGAGGTAGAAGACGCCGGCCGGCATCCCGGTCCGCGGCGGTGCCCCGCCGGGCGGGTCCATGAACCGGCGGATCCCCCAGGAACGGTCTTTCATCCCGCGAGACCTGTCCCGCGTGACCGTGATCCGTTCCTTGCCCGCGTCGATCGTGCCTTCCCAGGTCCCGAACTGCGTCAGCCGCGTCGTGTCCTGGACGACGGTCGTGCCGGAGATCTGCATCTGGCGCGGCTCCTCCAGCGCCATCGTCCGCGCCTGCCACGTGATGTCCGCGCCGATCCCGAGGTGCTCGGCGTCCACGACGACGCGATTGATCCGCAGCGGCTCGACGATCTCGATCGAAACCGGGCCGATCTTCGTGACGGTGTGATCCAGCGGCAGCCGCCCCGACGCGAGCACCGCCCGCTGCACGCCTCCGTGGAGCACGCTGAACGCGCCGTCGATCACGTCGCGGTTCGGATACACGCCGAGCGCGACGGCGAAGAAAAAATCGCCGTCCGGCGAGTACCCGTTGAAGAAGTACCGGTCGTAGAAATTGCGGTCGCCGCCGACCGGATGCGCGACCGGCATCGAGATCTGGTGCACCGCGTACTCGTCGAACGGCGTGATCGTCATGGCCTGCCTCCGTTCATCGGCGGCTCGTCGAGCTGCCGTGCGAGGAACTCCATCGCGAAGCTTTTGATCCCGAACTCGGTATCTCCAGGCAAGACCTCGAATTCCACGAGGAGCATCCCGAGCCGCATCAGCACCAGCGAGAACTTGACGCCTGAGAAGATCATGTATGGCTGCAGCCGGCGGAC
>DATFGK010000041.1:0-18138 GCA_035249485.1 Actinomycetota bacterium
GTCGTACGAGCGGTGTGCAATACGCCGTCGGCTATTTTCGCTGGTTAGTCGGGGCGGGCGGATTCGAACCGCCGACCTCCTGCTCCCAAAGCAGGCGCGCTAACCAAGCTGCGCTACGCCCCGCACGCGCAAGGATAACGCCGGGGCGGGAAGCGCTCTGCGGAATCGTCCTCCGCGGCTAAGATACGGCGCCCATGAAATCCACCATCAGCCAGGAAGGACCTACCAAGGTCCGCATCTCCGTCGAAGCGACCCCGGACGAGCTCGAGCCGGCGGTCGAGCGCGCCTTCGAGCGTCTCTCCGGCGAGGTGAAGGTCCCCGGCTTCCGGAAGGGCAAGGTTCCGCGCAAGGTCCTCGAAGCCCGGCTCGACGCGGATCAGATCCGTCAGATGTCGCTCGAGGAAGCCGTCCCGGCGCTCTGGCGGCAGGCCGTCACCGAGAACGAGGTGAAGCCGATCACGCTGCCGGAGATCGAGGTCCAGTCCTACGACGAGCAAGGCCTGACGTTCGACGCGCTGTTCGAGGTTCGGCCCGAAGTGAACCTCCCCGACTTCTCGCAGATCAGCGTCGAGCGGCCGATCGCGACCGTTTCCGACGAGGAGCTCGAGGAACAGCTGAAGCGTTTGCAGGAGCGTTTCGCGACGCTCGAGACCGTGGCGCATCCGGCGCGGCGCGGCGACTTCGCGCTGATCGACCTCAAGGGGTACCGGCACGACAAGGAGGTCCCCGAAGCGAGCGCGACGGACCTGCTGTACGAGGTCGGGTCCGAACGCTTCGTTCCCGAGCTCGATGGCGAGCTCGAGGGCAAGCGTCAGGGAGACATCTTGAAGTTCAACGCGACGCTTCCCGACACGTACCCCGGCGAGTTCTCGGGGCAGGAGATCTCGTTCCAGGTCCTCGTGAAGGAGACCCGGCAGAAGAACCTGCCGGCGCTCGACGACGAGTTCGCGAAATCGGCCTCCGAGTTCGACACGCTCGACGAGCTCCGCGCCGACCTGCGCTCGCGGATCGAGGAATTGAAACGTGTTTCAGCGGACGCCGAGGTCCGGAATCGCCTCCTCGAGAAGGTCATCGCCGAGGCGAGCGTGCCCGTCCCAGACGCCCTCGTGAACGACGAGCTGTCGTACCGTGTCGCGCGGTTCTCGGACCAGTTGCGACAAGCGGGCGTTTCGCTCGATCAGTACCTGGAACGGACCGGGCAGACCGAGGAGCAGATCACCGAAGACCTGCGCGGACAGGCGGAGCGCAACGTCGCCGCCCAGCTGATCCTGGACGAGGTCGGCGCCCGTGAGGAGCTCCAAGCATCGGAGGACGACCTCCAGGCCGAGCTGCTCACCCATGCTCAGGCCATGCAGAAGAAGCCCGAAGAGTTGCGGGAGGATCTGGTATCGAGTGGCCGGTTAGGGGCCCTTGCCGCTGATATCATCAGACGCAAGGCGCTTGACCTGATCGTCGAACGCGCCGAAGTCAAAGAGGAATCACCGTCGGCCTGAGAACTACAGACACCACCAGGAGGCACCTCATGCGGAATTACATGGTCCCGATCGTCGTCGAGCAGACGAACCGCGGCGAGCGATCCTTCGACATCTACTCGCGGCTGCTCAAGGAGCGCATCGTCTTCCTCGGGACCGAGGTCGACGACAACGTCGCCAACCTCATCATGGCGCAGCTGATCCACCTCGAAGCCGAGGACCCCGGCAAGGACATCTCGATCTACATCAACTCGCCGGGCGGATCGATCACCGCGTTGTTCGCGATCTACGACACGATGAAGTACATCAAGCCCGACGTGTCGACGCTGTGCATGGGACAAGCGGCGAGCGCCGCAGCCGTCCTCCTCGCAGCGGGGGCCAAGGGCAAGCGCTACGCGCTGCCGCACGCGCGGATCCTGATCCACCAGCCGCACGGCCAGGCCGGCGGTCAAGCGGTCGACATCGAGATCCAGGCGCGGGAGATACTCCGCTATCGCCGCCTTCTCGACGAGATCCTCGCCGAGCACACCAATCAGACGCTGGAGAAAGTTTCGAAAGACACGGATCGCGACTTCATCATGACCGCTGACGAGGCGAAAGCCTATGGTATCGTTGACGAGATCATCGCTTCGCGTAAGACCGAGAAAGTAGCGGCCGCAGCGGCGGTCGGCGCGTAGACAACACACCCGAAGAGAACGGAGCCGGGGTGGCGAAATTCGGGGACGGCGGCGACCTGCTGAAGTGTTCCTTCTGCGGGAAGTCACAGAAGCAAGTCAAGAAGCTCATCGCCGGTCCCGGCGTCTACATCTGCGACGAGTGCATCGACCTCTGCAACGAGATCATCGAGGAAGAGCTCTCCGAAACCACCGAGCTCAAGCTCGAGGAGCTCCCCAAGCCGAAGGACATCTACGAGTTCCTGAACGATTACGTGATCGGTCAGGAGCAAGCCAAGAAGATCCTTTCGGTCGCGGTCTACAACCACTACAAGCGGATCCAGGTCGGCGCCTATCACGAGACCGATGTCGAGCTGCAGAAGTCGAACATCATCCTGCTCGGCCCGACCGGATGCGGGAAGACCCTCCTCGCGCAGACGCTCGCGCGGATGCTCAACGTCCCGTTCGCGATCGCGGACGCGACCGCGCTGACCGAAGCCGGCTACGTCGGTGAGGACGTCGAGAACATCCTTCTCAAGCTGATCCAGGCGGCCGACTACGACGTCAAGAAGGCCGAGACCGGGATCATCTACATCGACGAGGTCGACAAGATCGCACGCAAGTCCGAGAACCCGTCGATCACGCGGGACGTGTCGGGCGAGGGCGTGCAGCAAGCCCTATTGAAGATCCTCGAGGGCACCACGGCCTCGGTCCCGCCACAGGGCGGCCGCAAGCACCCGCACCAAGAGTTCATCCAGATCGACACGACGAACATCCTGTTCATCTGCGGCGGCGCGTTCGCCGGCCTCGAGAAGATCATCGAGGACCGCATCGGCCGGAAGGGCGTCGGGTTCGGCGCCGACATCCGGCGCGCCGACGAGAAGGCCCTCGGCGAGATCCTCTCGCACGTGATGCCAGAGGATCTGTTGAAGTTCGGGCTCATCCCCGAGTTCGTCGGCCGGCTCCCGGTCGTTTCGTTCGTGCACAACCTCGACACGGACGCGCTGGTGCGCATCCTGACCGAGCCGAAGAACGCGCTGTCGAAGCAGTACCGCAAGTTCTTCGAGTTCGACGGCGTGACCCTCGAGTTCGAGGACGAGGCGCTGCTCGCGATCTCCGAGGAAGCGATGAAGCGCGGAACCGGCGCTCGTGGCCTCCGCGCCATCATGGAAGAGGTCCTGCTCGGCGTGATGTACGAGCTGCCGTCCCGCAAGGACGTGTCCAAGTGCATGATCACGCGCGAGACGGTCCTTCAGCGGGTCACTCCGACCCTGGTCCTGCGAGCCGGCGAGGAAACCCCGGCGCCGCCGACCAAGGTCCGTCGCGAACGCTCCGCCTAACGGCGGATCAGTTCCGCACCGCGAACAGCCGCCACTCGCCCGGCACGCCCTTGAGCGCATGCTGGCCGCGATCGTCGAAGTTCAACCCCGAGCCGACCACGAGGTCTTTCACGGTGCTCGAGACCAGTACTTCCCCTGGGGCCGCGAGCGAGACCACGCGAGCGCCGATGTGCACGGCGATGCCGCCGACGTCGTCGTCTCCGATGAGTTCGCACTCGCCGGTGTGCAACCCCGAGCGCACGTCGATCCCGAGCGAGCGAGACCCCTCCAGGATCGCCCCGGCGCAGCGGATCGCGCGCGCCGGGCCGTCGAACGTCGCGAAGAGGCCGTCCCCGAGCATCTGAACCTCGCGGCCGCGGTGGATCCCGAGCTGACGACGTGAGAGCTCCCGGTGTCGCTCGAGGAAGTCGCGCCACCGTGCGTCGCCCCACTCGGCTGCCAAGCGCGTCGAATCGACGATGTCGGTGAACATCACCGTCGCGAGCACGCGGTCGTGGCTCGGGGCCGGACGGACGCCGGTCATGAACTCTTCGATCTCGGCGGCGATCGCCTCCTGGTCGCCGAACCACGACACGTCCGCGCCGGGGAGCTCGACGAACTGCGCGCCGGGGATGTTGTCGGCGAGGTACCGCCCGAGCTCGATCTTGTAGAAGTTCGCTTCGCGTTCGTGGATCACCAGCGTCGGGACCCGGATCGACGGCAGGACGTAGCGGATGTCGACGTGGCGCAGCATCTCGACCATCGCCGCAGCGGCCCCGGGGCTCGCGCTCGACCGGCAGTAGCGCGCGAACTCCTCGCGGAGCACCTCGTCTCCGGCCTTGCTCGGACCGACGAGGCTCAGCATGTGGCCGTTGATCCACAGACGCCGCACCAGCTCGGGCGCCTGCTCGAGCAGCGGCTCGGGCACCCCGAACGGGTAGTCCTCGGCTTGCTCGACCTTGGCGTAGCAGTGCTCGAGGATCAGCGCGGCCGTTCGTTCGGGGTAGGTGGCAGCGAACAGCATCGCCATGACGCCGCCGTCGACCGCTCCGTAGATCGCGGCTCGATGGGACCCGACGTCGTCGAGGACGGCGCGCACGTCGTCCATCCAATCCTCGAGCGAGGGCAGGGCCTGCAGCGGGACCGGATCGGAGAGCCCCACGCCGCGTTTGTCGAAGATGATGACGCGGGCGAACGTCCCGAGCCGGCGAAGGAACTTCGCCATGAGCGGGACCTCCCACCGGCCCTCGACGTTGGATTGCCACGAGCCGCATACGACGAGGTCCATCGGTCCGTCGCCGAAGACCTGGTAGGCGATGTGGTAGCCGCCGCTACGCGCGAACCGGGTCTGATGGGGGAGTTCCATGCCCGAAATGTCGCCGACGGCAAGGCGAGCGTCAAGAGCGATCCGACGACCGCGGCTTGCGGGCGAGCATCGAGAACGTGTGCGGGACCTTCCGTCGGTCGGCCTCCGGGACGTTGGGGAAGAGCGGGAAGTAGGGATCCGGATGCTCGCCGAACCGCTCGATCGCTAGGCCTGCTCCAGTGAGGGCGGTGAAGACCGTGGAGGGCGTCCATGCCCGCTCGTATTTCGCCGCCTGCCGCTCCGGTGGCGTTCTGAGCGTTTCGCCGATGTAGCCGCTGCCCCACCCCTGCGAGGTCTCGGCGTATTCGAAGTAGTCGATGCCGACGAATCGGATGTGGTCGGCGTCCGGATCGAACAGGTAGACGACCGGGTGGTTGTCGAACACGGTCACGATGCCGCCCGGCTTGAGGAGCCGCGCGCAGACCCGGGCCCAGCCCTCGATGTCCTGGAGCCAGTCGATCGCGCCCCTACCCGTGAAGACCAGGTCCGCGGTCCCGTCGAGCTCGTGCGGCGCGTCGAGGATGTCGCACCGGTACCACTCGGCCGGCGCGCCGAGCGCCTCGCTGGTGAGCCGGGCGTTGGAGATATGCACGTCGGAGATGTCGATCCCGACCACCCTCTTCGCGCCTTCCAGCCACAACGAGAGCGTGTCCCCGCCCGACGCGCACTGGAGGTGGACGGCGGTCCCGCACCACGTCCCGAGATCCCCGAGCAGCTCGCGCTCGATGGGGTGCAGCGAGCTCTTGCCGGCTCGAAGCGCGGCGATCCGTTCCGCGTTCGCCATGGTGTAGTGCTCGGCGCCTTCGTTCCAGGCGAGTCGGTTCGCTTCGTGCCGGCGGCGGACCTCGCCCGCGTCGGCTGCCGGTGGGATCGGTGTCCAGCGCCAGCTCTCACCTTCGTGGCTGTGCGTCATCGGGCCGATGCTACCGTGCTAGACTCGCTTCGTAATGGCGAACGTCGTAGTAGTCGACCCGCCCCGGAGGGCGTAGGCGACCACGCCTGTTAGCTTTCCGGGACCCTACGAGGGTCCCGATTCCGTTTCTAGGGGTGCACCGGTGAGCCAAGAGCTGCCCAAGGCGTACGACCCGCACAGCGTCGAGCAACGTATCTACGCGGAGTGGGAACGTTCCGGCGTGTTCTCGCCGCGGGGCGAGGGTGAGCCGTACTGCGTCGTCCTGCCGCCGCCGAACGTGACCGGCATCCTCCACATGGGTCACGCGCTCGATCATTCGATCCAGGACGCCGTCGTCCGCCGCCGCCGGATGCAGGGCTACAGGACGCTTTGGTTGCCCGGCACAGACCATGCCGGGATCGCCACCCAGAACGTGGTGGAGCGCGAGATCGCCAAGCACGAGGGCAAGACGCGTCAAGACCTCGGCCGGGATGAGTTCGTCAAGCGCATCTGGGAGTGGCGTGAGAAGTCGGGTGGGACGATCACGCAGCAGATGCGCCGGCTTGGGAACTCGGTGGACTGGTCGCGTGAGCGGTTCACGATGGACCCCGACCTATCGCGCGCGGTGCGCAAGGTCTTCGTGGACCTCTACGGCGAAGGCTTGATCTATCGCGGGAACCGGATCATCAACTGGTGTCCCAGGTGTCAGACCGCGCTCTCCGACATCGAGGTGGAGCACTCCGACGTCGAGGGCGAGCTGATCCACATCAACTACCCGCTCACCGACCACAGCGGGTTCATCACCGTCGCGACGACGCGTGTCGAGACGATGCTCGGCGACACCGGCGTCGCGGTGAACCCGACCGACGTCCGCTACCAGAGGCTCGTCGGCAAGACCGTGGTGCTTCCGATCGTGGGTCGGGAGATCCCGATCGTGGCGGACATGGCGGTGGACCCCGCGTTCGGGTCCGGCGCGGTCAAGGTCACGCCGGCGCACGACGCCAACGACTTCGAGATCGCCCAGCGTGCCGGCCTCGAGGCGATCAACGTGCTGGCCCCGGACGCGACGATCAACTCCAACGGCGGCACGTTCGAGGGGATGGACCGGTACGCGGCCAGGAAGGCGGTGCTCGAGGAGCTCCGCGCGCTCGGCGCCGTGAAGAAAGAAGAGCGCCCGTACATCCACGCTGTCGGTCACTGCCAGCGCTGTCACACCGAGGTCGAACCGTGGCTGTCGGAGCAGTGGTTCGTGCGGATCGAGCCGCTCGCCAAGCCGGCGATCGAGGCGGTGCGGGATGGACGGACGCACTACGTGCCGCGCCGGTACGAACGCGTGTACCTGAACTGGATGGAGAACCTGCGCGACTGGTGCATCTCGCGGCAGCTCTGGTGGGGGCATCGGATCCCCGTGTTCACCTGCGCCCAGGGACACGCGTTCGCGGCGATCGAAGATCCGGCCGTCTGCGCGGACTGCGGCTCGACCGAGCTGACCCAGGATCCGGACGTGCTCGACACCTGGTTCTCGAGCGCCCTGTGGCCGTTCTCGACGCTCGGCTGGCCCGATGAGACCGAAGATCTCAAGACCTACTATCCCACGTCGGTGCTCGTGACGGGCTACGACATCATCACGTTCTGGGTGTCGCGGATGATGATGATGGGCCTCCATTTCATGCACGACGTGCCGTTCCGCGACGTGCACATCCACGGGATGGTGCGCGACTTCCGCGGCAAGAAGATGTCGAAGTCGTTCGGCAACGCCATGGACCCGCTCGAGCTGATCGAGCGGTACGGCGCCGATGCGCTCCGGATGACGCTGCTGCGGTCGGCCACGCTCGGGTCCGACGTTCCGATCGCGGAGAAGTGGATCGAGGGCGACCGGAACTTCGCGAACAAGCTCTGGAACATCTCTCGCTTCGTGCTGATGAACCTCGAGAGCCATCGGCCCGACGAAGCATCCGAGTCGGAGGCGATGGACGCCGCGATCGACGAGGCGATGCGACCGGCGGTCCTCAACTCGACAAGGATGTACTGGAGCCGGGCGGACCGCTGGATCCTTTCCCGGCTGGACGCGACCGTCGCCAGCGTCGACGAAGCGATGGAGTCGTACGACCTCGCGCGCGCGGCTCAGATGCTGAGGCAGTTCACCTGGAGCGAGTTCGCGGATTGGTACGTTGAATGGTCGAAGGGTGCCCTCCTGCACGGCGCCGGCGAGTTCAAGGACGCCACTCGGGCGGTGCTCACGCATGTGCTGAGGACGATCCTGCGCCTGCTCCATCCGATCATGCCGTTCATCACAGAGGAGCTCCATCGCGCGCTCACCGGTGAGACGACGATCATGACCGCGCCCTGGCCGCAGCCGGATCCTGCGATGCAGGATCGCGACGCGGAGACCGAGATGGAGTTCGTGATGGGCGTCGTGGGCGCGCTGCGCCGGTTCCGCGCCGACCACAAGATCGCTCACTCCGCGAAGCCCGAGGCGCACGCCGAGATCGAGGACACCGCGCTCGCCGCGATCCTCGAGTCCGAGATCGAACGGGTCCGCGCGCTGGCCGGCTGGGGGGAGCTCGCCGTCGGGTCGACCAACGGACACGGCGGGGCACACGCGCGGTTGGTCGTGCCGGGCGCCGTGATCCACATCCCGCTCGCCGGGCTGCTCGACCTCGACGCCGAACGCGCGCGCCTCCAGAAGGAGATCGGTGCGCTCGAGGCCGACGCGAACGGCGTGCGGCGCAAGCTTGCCAACCGGGACTTCGTGTCGAAGGCGCCCGAAGAGGTCGTCGAGCAGCAGCGCGAACGTCTCGCCGACACCGAGCGTTCCGCCGAGCGGCTCCACGAAGCGCTGCGAGACCTCGAAGGCTGAGCCGGCCGTGAACTACGCCGAAGCGCTGCGCGCGCTCGACGCGCGCATCCCGACCAGGATGGTTCCGGACCTCGACCGGATGCGCGCGCTCTCCGAGCTTCTCGCGCATCCGCAGCGCACCTACCCGTCGATCCACATCACCGGGACCAACGGCAAGACGACGACGGCGTGGGTCGCGACCGAGCTGCTCCGCGCGACGGGGTTGTCGGTGGGGACGTTCACCTCGCCGCACCTGCATCACGTCCGCGAGCGCATCGCCTTCGACGGGGAGCCGATCTCGGAGGAGGAATTCGCGCAGACGTACAGCTACCTCGAGCCCTTCCTCGCCGAGGTCGACGCGAAGGGTGAGATCGTGACCTACTTCGAGACGCTCACGATGCTCGCGCAGGTGTGGTTCGCCGAGCGCTCCGTCGATGCGGCGGTATTCGAGGTGGGCATGGGCGGGGAGTGGGACGCCACGAACCTGATCGACGGCCGCGTCGCGGTGATCACCGAGGTCGCGCTCGATCACCCGGAGCTCGGCGCGACCCCGGTCGAGATCGCGCGCGAGAAGGTGGGGATCATCAAGCAGGCCGCCGTGTGCGTCACCGGCGAGCGTTCGGACGAAGTGCGGGCGGTGATCGAGGAGCGCTGCAACGAGATGGGTGCGATCCTGCGCGTCGACGGGACCGACTTCGCGTTCTACGGACGCGACAACGCGGTCGGCGGGCAGGCGCTCGACCTGAGCGTCGCCGGGACCAACTACGAGCAGGTCTTCGTGCCCGTCTACGGCGAGAAGATGGCGACCGACGTGCTGCTCGGGGTCGCGGCGGTTTCAGCGTTCCTGGGCGACCGGGAGCTCGACCAGGAGCTCGTGCGCGGAGCGCTTGCGGGCCTGCGCTCGCCCGGCAGGATCGAGGTCCTTCGCCGCCGGCCGCTGCTCATCGTCGACGGCGCGCACAACCCGGCGGCGGCTCTGGAGCTCGCGAACACGGTCCAAGACTCCTTCGCCTGCAACCGGCTTATCCTCGTGCTCGGGATCCTCGGCGACAAGGATGTCGAGGGCGTCGTGGCGGAGCTCGTCCCGATGGCCGACGACGTGATCGCGACGACGGCGCCGTCCACGCGAGCCGCTCCGGCAGAGCGGATCGCGAAGGAGGCCGCGCGGCTGGGCGTCGAGCCGAGGATCGTCTCGACGGTAGAGGGCGCCGTCGCGCAGGCGATCGAGCTCGCCGGAGACGGCGACCTGATCCTGATAGCCGGCTCGTTCACGACGGCCGCGGAGGCGCGCGCCGCGGTTCTGGGCCTCGACTAGCCCGCACCTATACTGTCGGCGCTCCGCTCCGGTCAGGCGACATGGAGGACGATCAGATGGCTACCGAGCGAACGCTCGTGCTCGTGAAACCCGACGGCGTGCGACGCCGCCTGATCGGCGAGGTGATCCGTCGTCTCGAAGCGAAAGGCCTCTCGATCGTCGCGATGCGGATGCTGACGATGGATTCGGCCATGGCCGGCGAGCATTATGGCGAGCATCGTGAGAAGCCGTTCTTCGCAGACCTCGTTTCGTTCATCACGGGCGGACCGCTCGTCGCGATGGCCGTCGAGGGCGACGAGGCGACGTCGGTCGTGCGGACGCTGATGGGCGCGACGGATCCGAAGAAAGCCGCCCTCGGAACGATCCGCGGCGACCTTGCGATCGAGATGACCGAGAACATCGTGCACGGCTCCGACTCGCCCGAGTCGGCCAAGCGCGAGCTCGCGCTCTTCTTCCCGGACCTCGGGTGAGCGAGGCTCCGCGGCCCGTCCGGGTCGCGGAACGACCGCCGACCGATCGTCCGCGCGAACGGCTCAACGCGCTCGGGCCGTCGGCGCTCTCGGACGCCGAGCTGCTCGCGCTGATCCTGCGAACGGGAACCGCGAACGAGGACGTGCTCGGGTTCGCGTCCCGCGTGCTGTCGGCACTCGGGGGGCTGGGCACGATCTCCCGGATGCACGCGAGCGAGCTCGTCGCCGTGCCCGGCATCGGTCCCGCGACCGCGGCCGAGATCGTCGCCGCGCTCGAGCTCGGACGCCGGGCCGCCCAGCGTCTCGGCGAAGAGAGACCCTTGATCCTGCGAGCGGCCGACGCGGCGGCGCTCCTCGGGCCCGGGCTCGCCCACCTGGAGCAGGAGCGCTGCGTCGTCCTGCTGCTGGACCGGAAGCACCGGGTCCTGCGAGAGGTCGTCGTCGGCATGGGCGGCATCTCCCATGCGCCGATGGAGCCCCGCGAAGTGTTCGCGGCCGCGCTCCGCGAGCCGGGGGTCGCCGCGGTCCTGGTCGCTCACAACCACCCTTCCGGCGACGCGACCCCATCCCGGGAGGATCGAGCGATAACGCGTCGCCTCGCCGACGGGGCCTCCTTGCTGGGGATCGAGTTCCTCGACCACGTGATCGTGGCCTCCAGCGGCTGGGCGAGCATCCGGCACGGCGAATGACCGGCAGGGCGCAAGGAGCGGGTCGGCGAACCGTATATAACCGGGAAGGGCAACCCGAGGAGGGGGAGATGCGCAAGATCCGGATGATGCTCGCTGCGGCACTGGCTACCGGCGCGATCGTGATGGCGGTTCCGTCGCCGGCCCCGGCGTCGGGCGAGATCTGCATCGATCTGAAGATCCTGGACAACGATCCAGACCCGATCTGCATCCCGATCCCGTAGCGGGAGGAAGTGCGTCGCGGGGGAGGAGACTCCCCCGCGATGTCTTTGCGGGACTAGTAGCTCGCGACCGCTCCCGGATCGCGTCCGCCGTGTCCGGGGTCGAGCGCGACGAAGATCGGCGGCGTGCGCACCGACACGATCGCCGGTGACGACTCGAGCGCTGCCCCGCCGAGACCGTTCGCCGCGGCGATCTCATACGTGTAGCGCTGGCCGGGCGCCGCCCACACGTCGCTGAACGAGATCCGGCCGTCCGGCGCGACGGCGTCGACCGTCCCGAGCAATGTCCCGTCGCGATACACGTTGTACGCGCGCGCGAGCGCGGCGGGCTCCCACGACAGCGCGACGGTGCGCGCATTGATCGCGGCCCCCGCGACGCTGCCCGGCGACGGCAACGCGGCGAGCGTCAGCCGCGTCGGCGTCACCGTCGACGGGAGCGGCCTCGCGGTCAGCGTCTTCTGGTACGCGATGATCCCGCGCGCGATCGCGTCGGCGAGCTTCTGGCGGAACGACGGCGTCGTCAGCAGCCTGGCCTCGCGCCGGTTGGACACGTAGGCGCCCTCGACGATCACTGCCGGCATCTTGGTGTTGCGAAGGACGTAGTAGTAGTCGCCGTGGTCGCCCCGGCGGGCGTGCAGGCTGGTCGGCAGGCCCGGCCGCTCCGAGAGCTCCCGGGCGATCGCCCGACCGAGCACCTTGGAGGCCCCGCCCCGGATCTGGTGGTAGACCTCGCTCCCCCCGGCGGACCGCCGGGTCGAAGCGTTGTTGTGGATCGAAACGAACACGTCCACCCGCCGGGCGTTGGCGAGCGCCGTGCGGCCCCCGAGCGACAGGGTCCGGTCGGTCGTTCGAGTCATCACGACCGGGATGCCGGCTTCGGCGAGCCGGGCCTGGACGCGCCGGGCGATGTCGAGGTTGAGGTTCTTCTCGCGGATCCGCCGCGCCGCGTCGGCGGAGCCGCCGGCCGCGAGCCCGACGGCCAGCACGAGCAGCGCGAGACACGCGGCGACGCGGTTCCGCTTGCCGGAAGAGCGATACGACAACATCATCCCTGCTCAACGTTCGTCGGTTGCGGGAGTCTCACCCATGAGCAGGCTTTTTGTCCACCTCCCGCCCGATGGTAGGATTGCGCCCGACCGCCGCCGGGTCGGTCGCAATCGACAAACGCAGCCGACGAGCGGATAGCTATGTTCGGGAATTCGTTCCAATTCCTCGGTCGCGATATGGCGATCGACCTCGGTACCGCGAACACGCTCGTCTATGTTCGCGGGCGCGGCATCGTCCTGAACGAGCCTTCGGTCGTAGCGATCAACACCAAGACCGGTGCGATCCTCGCCGTCGGGACCGAAGCGAAGCGGATGATCGGCCGGACGCCGGCACACATCGTGGCGGTCCGGCCCCTGCGCGACGGTGTCATCGCCGACTTCGACGTCACGGAGAAGATGCTCCGCTACTTCATCCAGAAGGTTCACCGCCGCCGCTGGCTCGCCAAGCCGCGGGTTGTGCTCTGCGTGCCGAGCGGCATCACCGGGGTCGAGCAGCGCGCGGTCGAGGAGGCGACTATCGCCGCCGGCGCTCGCAACGCTTACATCATCGAGGAGCCGATGGCGGCGGCGATCGGCGCCGGGCTCCCGATCCACGAGCCGACCGGCAATATGGTTGTCGACATCGGCGGCGGTACGACCGAAGTCGCCGTGATCTCTCTGGGTGGCATCGTCACGAGCATGTCGATCCGCATCGGCGGCGACGAGCTCGACGAGGGCATCATCCAGTTCATCAAGAAGGAGTACTCGATGCTGCTCGGCGAGCGGACCTCGGAAGAGATGAAGATGGCGATCGGGTCCGCCTTCCCCGTCACCGACGAGCCGCACGCCGAGATACGGGGACGCGACCTCGTGACGGGGCTGCCGAAGACGATCATCGTCGCCGCGGAGGAGATCCGCCGCGCGATCGAGGAGCCGGTGAATCAGATCGTCGACGCGGTGAAGAACACGCTCGACCGCACGCCGCCGGAGCTCGCCGCCGACATCATGGACGGCGGTATCGTGCTCACGGGTGGGGGAGCGTTGCTCAAAGGTTTGGACGAGCGGTTGAAGCACGAGACCGGGATGCCGGTCCATATCACCGACTCGCCGCTGACGTGTGTCGCGGTTGGATCGGGCCGCTGTCTCGAGGAGTTCGAGGCGCTCAAGCGAGTGCTGATCTCCTCGTCTCGACACTAGACGTTGTAGTTCGCCGGCCTTGCGCGGACACGCGCTGACCGGCGGGAAGGAGGTTTCGGGGACGAGGTCCCCGCCGGGCTCGCGCGCCGCGCGGCTCACGGCGAGGACTCCTACCCTGCCGATGATGAGGATCTTCGACCGCACCCGCCGCGCGCGGCTCCTGGTCGTTCTCCTGCTCACGGCCGCCCTCGTGCTGGTCACGATCGACTTCCGGTCGAAAGGGGACGGCCCGCTGGACGCGATCGGGCGGGGGGTCATGACGGTCGTCGGGCCCCTCCAGGACGGCCTCTCGCGGCTGGTCCGGCCCATCGGGGACTTCTTCTCGGGCTTCACCCAGGTGGGGACCCTGAAAGAGCAGGTCAGGACCCTCCAGGAGCAGAACGCTCAGCTCCGGCAGCGGGAGCGTCAGGTCACCGACATCGCCCGGGAGAACGAGGAGCTCCGCAGGCTGCTCGGGCTTTCCGACCGTCTGGATCTGAAGACCGTCACGGTCCGGGTCACGGGCGTCGGCCCGTCGAACTTCGAGCACACCGTCTTCATCGACCGCGGCACCTCGAGCGGCATCCGCAAGGACATGCCGGTCGTCGCCGGGGCGGGCCTCGTCGGCCGTGTCGTCGAGGTTTCCCAACGCACCGCCCGCATCTTGCTGTTGGTGGACCTGTCGAGCGCCGTGGCGGCCCGCCTCGCGTCGAACGGGGAGACCGGCGTCGTCGAGGGAACCGGCGGCAACGAGCTCCGGATCGATCTGTTCGACGCCGACGCGGTCGTCGCGACCGGCGTCGAGGTGGTCACGAGTGGATACGAGGGCGGCGTCTATCCACCGGGGATCCCGATCGGAACCATCGCGAGCATCCAGCCGAAGGGCAACGGGCTCGAGCGCCGCGCGTTCGTGACGCCGTTCGTCGACTTCTCGAGCCTCGACTACCTGCTCGTCGTCGTGGGGCAGGAGGCCGCCAAGTGATCTGGAAGCGCACGCTCCTCGTTACGGTGCTCCTCCTCACGGGGCTGCTGCTCGAGACATCGGTGCTCGGCGAGGCGACGCTCGTGGGCGCGAAGCCGCCGCTGCTGCTCCTGTTCACGGTCGCGCTCGCCCTCGGCGAAGGGCCGGGCCTCGCCGCCGGTTTCGGGTTCGCCGGCGGTCTGCTGACCGATCTGATGACCGGACTGCCGGCCGGGCTCACCGCGATCGCGTACACGGTCGTCGGGTACGCGGTCGGCGCGATCCGTGCACAGCTGCAGACCCCGTCGGCGTGGCTGCCGGTCACGATGGAGTTCACCGCGACGCTCGGCGGACTGTTCCTCTACGGCGGCGTCGCGCTCTTGCTCGGGCAGGAAGCCGTCGGCGGACGAGCGCTCGTCGTCACGGCCGTCTTCGGGGCTTGCTACAACGCGCTCCTTACGCCGTTCCTCTATCCGGTCGTCCGCGCGCTGGCCGCGCGGCTGCGTCCCGCGAGCGTCCTGCGATGATCTCCGGCGAAGAGCGGGTCCGGTTCCGGTCGGCGATCCTCGGGATCGTCGTCCTCGCGATGATGAGTGTGCTCGTCTCGCGGCTCTGGCTCCTGCAGGTGCTGACCGGCGAGGAGTACGCGCTGGCCGCCGTCAACAACTCGGTACGGCTCGTCTGGCTCGAAGCGCCGCGCGGGCGGATCCTCGATCGCAACGGCGTCGAGCTCGTCAAGGATCAGCCGTCGCTGGCGGTCGGGCTGCGGCGAGACGACCTCCGCGATCCGAAGCTCCGGAGCACGGTCGTGTCCCGTCTCGCGAAGCTGCTCCACATCCGCGCGCGGGACATCAATGCGCGTCTCAACGACAAGCGCGTCTCGCCGTACCGCCCCGCGATCATCGCGACCGACGTCTCGGAACAAGTCATCTTCGAGATCCGCGAGCATGCCGAGCGCTACCCCGGCGCGGAGACACTGGTGCTGCCGGTCCGCGCCTACCCCAAGGGCAACCTCGCGGCGCACGTGCTCGGCTACGTCGGCGAGACCACGGAGTCCGAGCTCGACCGGCTGCGGGACAAGGGGTACCGGCTCGGCGACTCGATCGGGCGGACCGGCATCGAGCGCACCTACGAGGAGTGGCTGCGCGGGCAACCCGGCATCGACAAGCTCGAGGTGAACTCCGCCGGCATCGTGCTGCGATCGCTCGGCGCGCAGGAAGCGATCCCCGGACACGACGTGATGCTTTCGCTCGACGCCGAGGTGCAGGAGGTCGCCGAGGACGCGCTCTATCTCGGGATCCAGCGCGCCCGCGGCCAGACGTTCCAAGAAACCGGCGACCGGTTCCTCGCGCCGGCCGGCGGGGTCGTCGTGCTCGACGCCCAGACCGGCGAGGTCGTCGCGATGGCGAGCTATCCGACGTTCGACCTCCGCCGGTTCGTCGGCGGTGTCGAAACCAATTACTTCAAGACGCTGAACGATCCGAAGAACAACTTCCCGCTGCTGAACCGCACGATGCAGTCCGCGTACCCGCCGGGGTCGACGTTCAAGGCGTTCATGGCGGCGGCCGCGCTGAGCACCGGGGCGATGACTCCGGGATCGACCCTGCCGTGCACCTCCGCGTTCGAGTTCGGGAACCGTATCTTCCGCAACTGGACCGGAGGGAGCGGGAACATCTCGCTCGCGCAATCGCTCGTCGTGTCGTGCGACACGGTCTACTACCGGCTCGGCGCCAACTGGTGGGCGAAGGAGCGAGCCGACGAACGCGCCGGCCGCAAGGTGAACGAGACGATGCAGGACTGGGCGCGCAGGTTCGGGCTCGGCCGCGTCACCAAGATCGATCTCCCCAACGAAGAGGACGGGCGCGTTCCCGGCCGCGACTACCGGCGCGAGATCTACGAGCTCAACAAGGTGCGCTGGTGCGAGCAGTACAACAAGACCAAGGACGTCGTGTACGAGGATCTGTGCGAACGCGGATACCTGTGGCGAGGCGGCGACGCCGTCAACATGTCGATCGGTCAGGGCGACCTGATCACGACGCCGCTGCAGATGGCCGTCGGCTACGCGGCGATCGCCAACGGCGGAAAGGTGTTGCGTCCGCACGTCGGGTTGCGCATCCAGGACCCGGACGGAACCGTCGAGCAAGAGATCAAGCCGCAGGTCCTGTCGCGCGTGAAGATCGACGCGGACGACCTCGCGTACGTCCGCAACGCCCTCGAGCAGGTCGCGTTTCGTGGTACCGCGGTCTTCCCGTTCCGCGGTTGGCCGCTCGACGATGTCCCGGTGGCGGCGAAGACCGGATCGGCGGAGATCGCGGGCAAGCAACCCTTCTCGTGGTTCGCCGCCTACGCGCCGGCGAACAAGCCGAAGTACGTCGTCGTCTCGGTCGTCGAGCAGGCCGGCTTCGGGAGCCAGGTCTCGGGCCCGATCGTCCGGCGGATCATGGACAAGCTCTTCGGCTTCAAGCTGACCCCCGTCGTCTTCGGTGTGAGGAGCGACTGATGGCGCTCGAGGGAGCAGCCGGCCGGGTCGAACGCATCGGGCGCGAGCGCCTGAGCCTGCCGGGCTTGTCGGAGAAGGCGCCGATCCGGCACCTCGATCCGACGCTCGTCGTGTTCGCGCTGCTGCTCGCCGGCTTCGGAGCGCTCATGGTCTACTCGGCCACGTTCTCCCGGCTCGAAGCCGAGGCACTGCCACCGCGGTACTACCTCGATCGCCAGTTGCTGTTCGGCGTTGTCGGCGTCATCGGGATGACGGTGCTGGCGTTGTTCGGCTACCGGAAACTGAAAGCATGGGCGTGGCTGGCGTGGGGCATCGCCGTCCTTTTGCTCGTCGCCGTGCTGAGTCCGATCGGAACGACGGTCGCCGGCGCGCAGCGGTGGATCGCGATCGGAGTCTTCCAGATCCAGCCGTCGGAGCTCGCCAAACTCGCGGCGATCATCGCGATCGCGGCCGTGCTCTCCGAACGCAAAGGCAGCCCGGTCCTCCCCGACGTCGTGAAATGCTTGATCCTTGTCGGGATCCCGGCGTTGTTCATCTACCTGCAGCCCGACCTCGGGACGTTGCTGGTGCTGCTGGCGATCCTCGGTGGGATGCTGCTGGTCGCGGGAACAAGGATGCGCCTGCTCATCGTTCTCATCTTGTTGGCGACCGTCGCGTTCTGGGGGATCCTGCAGGCGGGGCTGCTCAAGGACTACCAGGTCGCACGACTGACGGCCTTCCTCGACCCCACCAGCGATCCCGCGCGGACGGGATACAACCTCGCTCAGGCGAAGATCGCGATCGGGTCGGGGCAGCTCACCGGCAAGGGCCTGTTCAGCGGCACGCAGACGAATCTCAAGTTCGTCCCCGAGCAACACACCGACTTCATCTTCACCGTGATCGGTGAGGAGCTGGGCTTCGCCGGATCGGTGGCCTTCCTGGCGTTATTCGCGATGTTCATCTGGCGCGGGGTGCGCATCTCGATGATGGCGAAGGACACGTTCGGCGCGTTACTCGCGGCCGGCATCGTGTCGATGTTCGCCTTCCAAGGGTTCGTGAACATGGGAATGACGATGGGCATCTCGCCCATCACCGGGATCCCGTTGCCGTTCGTCTCGTACGGCGGCTCGTCGCTGATCGCATCGTTCTTGGCGACCGGGATCCTTCTCAACATCCACATGCGCCGCCTGTAGCGCGGCGAGAGAGGAGCAATACGTGAACGAAGAGAAGGAGACGACCGGAGGCGCAGCCCCGGCCGGCGACG
>DATFGK010000042.1:0-11222 GCA_035249485.1 Actinomycetota bacterium
GCAAGCCCTTCGCGCCGAGCGAGGAGAAGACGCCGGCCCGCGTCCAGTCCTCGATGCTGGTGCCGTCGACCGCTACGAGCACGACGCGGCCGCCGGCCCGGGTTTGGGCGGCGGACGTGGCCGGGCTCAGAGCCAGTACGAGGGAGGCGGCGAGCGCCGGCACGAGGACGCGGCGGAGCACGTCAGCGAGTCTACAGAGCCGGTAGGATGCCGCGCGCATGATCGACGACGGCGTACTCCGCGACGTGCTCTCTGCCGCGCTCGCCACCGGCGGCGAGTTCGCCGAGGTGTACGCCGAGACCCGGCGGTCGACCTCGGTCCGGCTCGAGGAGCGTAAGGTCGAGGAAGTCACGAGCGGCAGCGATCGCGGGGCCGGCATCCGCGTGATCCGCGGCAACTCCACCGCCTACGCGTACACGAACCGCCTCGAGCGCGACTCGCTCCTGGACGCGGCTCACGTCGCGGCGGCCGCACTCACCGACGAGCCGAAGGTTACGGTTCAAGATCTGCTCCGCGCGCCGGAACGCGTTCTCAATCCCGTCGCGATCCCGCCCGACGACGTCGAGACCGTCCGCAAGGTCGACGTCGTGCGCGCGATGGACGAGGGTGCGCGCGCCGCCGGCGAAGCGGTCCGTCAGGTCATCGCGTCGTACTCCGAGGGGACGCAAGAGGTCCTGATCGCGAACAGCGACGGCTCGATCGTCGAGGACGATCGCGTCCGAACGCGGCTCGCGTGCACCGTCGTCGCGTCGCGCGACGGCGTCGTGCAGACGGGATCGTGGAACCCGGGCGCCAGCTCCGGCTTCGAGCTCGTCGATCAGCATCCGCCCGACCAGGTCGGCGCTAAGGCCGCCGCGCAGGCGATCGTGATGCTCGACGCGGTCGGCGCGCCGGCTGGGGAGATGCCGGTCGTGCTCGCACCCGGCGGCGGCGGCGTGCTGTTCCACGAAGCGAGCGGTCACGGCCTCGAGGCCGACCTCATCAGCAAGGGCGCGAGCGTGTACCGGGACCGCACCGGCGAGAAGATCGGCAGCGATCTGCTCACGGCGGTGGACGACGGCTCGGTTCCGGGATTGTGGGGTTCGTTCGCGTTCGACGACGAAGGAGCGCCGTCGCAGCGCACGCTGCTCTTCGAGCGCGGCGTGCTCACCGGCGCGATGACCGACTTCTTGCGCGCCCGCGCGATGGGTCTGAGCCGCACCGGCAACGGACGGCGGCAGTCGTACGCGCACCTCCCGATCCCGCGGATGTCGAACTCGAACATCCTGCCCGGTACCGACGATCCCGAGGCGATCGTTCGCGACGTGAAGAACGGGTTGTACGCGAAGTCGTTCGCCGGCGGTCAGGTGAACACCGCGACGGGTGACTTCGTTTTCGGGCTCTCCGAGGCGTACCTGATCGAGAACGGCGAGCTGACGCAGCCGGTCCGGGGCGCGAACCTCGTCGGGAACGGACCGGCCGTTCTTGCGCTGATCGACGCCGTCGGCAGTGACTACGAGGTGTGGTGGGGCGTCTGCGGCAAGGACGGTCAGGGTGTGCCGGTGACCTGTGGGATGCCGACGCTGCGGATCGCCCGGATCACGGTCGGGGGGACGGGATGAGCTCGACCGAGGAGCTTCTTGCGCTCGCGCGGGGGGCGCTCGACTCCGCGCGCAAGGGCGAGGCCGTCGAGGCGTACGCCGCGTGGGGCCGCGAAACCGAGGTGAAGGTCTACGAGGGCGAGGTCGAGTCGCTCACGAGCGCCGAGTCGAGCGGCGTTGGTGTCCGCGTGATCTCCGACGGACGGCTCGGGTACGCGTACGCAGCGGATCCGAGCCGCGAAGAGCTCGCCGGCCTCGTCGAGAAAGCCCGCACGAACGCCGCGCTCGCCGCGCCGGACGATGGCAACGTGCTCCCGGACCCGCGACCGATCCCGCCGCTGGAGGGCATCCTCCTACCGGATCTGCTCTCGGCGTCCGCCGAGGACAAGGTGAAGCTGGCGCTCGCCGTCGAACGCGCGTGCCGCGGCGCCGACACGCGGGTATCCGGCGTCGAGACGGCGCAGTACGGGGAGGGCATCGGACGTGCGGCGATCGCTTCCACGTCGGGGGTCGAAGCGGCCGGCGAGCGCGGGGATTGCTGGTCGGTCGCGGTCGCGCTCGCGGGAGGCAACGGCGAGACCCAGACGGGGTTCGGGCTCCAGATCGCCCGGCGCCCCGGCGATCTCGACGTGGAAGCCGCGGGACGGGAAGCGGCCGAACGCGCGGTCGTGATGCTCGGCGCGAAAAAGCCGAAGACGGGTCGGATGCCGGTGCTGCTGGATCCTTTCTCCGCGGCGTCATTCCTGGGCGTCGTCGCGGCGGGGCTCACGGCGGAGTCGGTGATCAAGGGCCGGTCGCTGTTCGCGGACAAGCTCGGCGAGGGGGTCGCGTCCGACGCGGTGCGGCTCGTCGACGACGGCCGCGCGCTCGAGGGTCCGGGCGCGGAGCCGTTCGACGGCGAAGGCGTACCGACCGGCCGGACGCAGCTCATCGAGTCGGGGATCCTCAAGGCGTTCCTGCACAACACGTACACCGCGACCCGGATGGGTGCGGCGTCGACGGGTAACGCGCGTCGCGGCGGGTTCAAGTCGACGCCGGGCGTGGCGCCGACGAATCTCATCCTCGAGCCCGGAACGGAGTCCGCCGAGGAGCTCTACGCACGGGCCGGCAACGCGTTGCTCGTTCACGACCTGATCGGCGTACACTCCGGCGCCAACCCGATCTCGGGCGACTTCTCGGTCGGCGCCACCGGAGTGATGATCGAGAACGGAAGCCTCGGCGCCCCGGTGCGCGAGGCCACGATCGCCTCCAACGTGCTCGACATCCTTCGCGGTATCGTCGCCGTCGGAACGGACATCCGATACCTGCCGTTCGGGGGAGCGATCGGGACGCCGACGATCCTCATCGGCGAGATGACCGTCGCGGGGACCTGATGCCAGCCAAACGGAAGCCGGCCAGACGAACGACGAGCAGGGCGCGTCCGGCGCCCGCACGCAGGGCTACGCCGAAACGCGCCGCGCCGAAGCCGACAACTCCCAAGCGCGCGACGTCGAAGCGCCAAGCGTCGAAGCGCGCCCCGGCTCGCAAGGCCGTATCGAAGAAACCGTCGCCCAAGGTCGCCAAGCGAAAGCGTTCCGAACGGCGTGTCACGCGCTCCGCTCCCAAGCGAGCGACGCGGTCGACCGCACGCCGCGCCGCTCCGCGTCGGGCGGCATCGTCCCGGGAGCGGCTTCGCACCCGCGGACGGGCGCCGGCCGCGACCGCTCCGCAGCCGGCCGAGCCCGAACCGCAGCCGAACGAGTCCTGGCCGGAGGAAGGTTTCCGGCCGATCGTTCGGGGCGAGACGATGGCGCCGTCGCAACCCGCAGACGCTCCGGTTCCGGCGTGGGGCGAGCCGCAATCGCAGCCCGAGGCGGAGCGCGCGAAGGAGGTCTACGCCGAAGACATCCCGGTCGCCGTCGCTGCGGCGGCGCTCGCCGCGTCGGCGTTCCTCCCTTGGTACGCGGGCCAGGGCGGTCTCGATGCCTCCGTGACCGCATGGGCGAGCGGAACCTGGGGACCGATCATCTTCTTCCTCGGTCTCGGTTCGCTGCTGCTCGTGATCCTGCGCCGGGCCGGTGTGCGCCTGTCGCTACCTTTCGAAGAGGCGTTGCTCCACGAGTTCGCCGGCTGGCTCGCGCTCGCGGGCGGCGTGATCAAGTCGCGTTACCGGCCGGGAGCGGAAGGCGTGCTCGGGATCTCGTGGGGGCTCTGGGTCGGTCTCGGAGCGTCCTTCCTGCTTGCGTTCCTCGCGGGCAGGATGGCGCCGCACGCTCCGCTCGTCCGCCGGCCGCGGTGGTATCGCGAGCGCGGTGGCACGTTGGCAGCGGTCGTGATCCTCCTCGTCATCGTCGGCTCCTCGGTCTTCGGCGCGATCAACAGAACGCAGCCGCTCTCGTCGATCGTCGACCCGGGAACGATCCCCGGGCTCGTACAGGGTCGCCTGCCGGACTGCGCCGAAGGATTCCCGATCCCGACCATCGTGCGGCCCGTTCAAGGTGTCGAGCAGCCGTGTCAGGCCCACCTCCAGAGCGACAGCCCCGCCGCCGAGGTCGCCACCGCGATGCAGCAGGCGCTGCGGCAGGCGGGATGGACGGTCGCGGTGGGGGAGACCGGCGGCACGACGACCTTGAACATCACGGCTCCGAAGTGCGCCACCGCGGCGATCGTGGGGGCCGAGCAAGGCTCGGTCTCCGTCGTGGCGTTCGGCATCTGCGCGAGCGCGAGCCCAACGCCGAGGGCAACCCCCTCCTAGGTGCTCTTGACAGATTGACACTTAGCGTCTATCTGTAACATCTGCAGATGGCGCTACGTGCGGACGACGCTCTGTCCCTTTCGGCCGAAGAGGTCGCCAAAGGCCGGATCCTCGACGCCGCGTTCGCGATGGCCGGCAGAGCCGGTCTGGGCCGCTTGACGATGGCCGACGTGGCGCGCGAGGCGAAGGTTTCACGTCAGACCGTCTACCGCTACTTCTCTTCCAAGCACGACCTTTTCATGGCGCTCGTCATCCGCGAGGAGCAGGTGCTCTTCGAGCAGCTGCAAACGGCGATCGCGCCGCATCGCGAGCTTCGCCCGGCCGTCGAGGCCGCATTCAAGACGATGCTGCGCGCGATGCGCGCGCACCCGCTGCTCGACCGCGTGATGGCGACCGAGCCTCAGGAGCTGCTGCCGTACCTGACCGTCGAGGCGAACCCCGTGCGCGATATGGGCGTGCGAGCGATGGAACAGGTCTTCTCCGAGCGGATGGAAAACGTTTCTCCGATGCTTGCGCACCGAGCCGCGGAGCTGTGCTCCCGGCTGATCACGTCGTACGCGATCATGCCGCCCGACGACGACCCCGACGTCGTAGCGGAGCAGCTCGCGGAACTGGTTTGCAACGGGATCGGTAAGAAGCGATAGGAGGCGGGCATGGGCACGGACTACTACGAGCTTCCGTTGAAAGAAACGAAGTGGGGGGTCCCCGGATCCTTCGACACGGTCTTCAACTGGGAGTACGACGAGATGCGCGGCCGCCTCGTCACGCTCTACCAGAAGGGCAAGCAGAAGCAGTGGGATTCCGAGACGCGCCTCGACTGGTCGATCAACGTCGAGCCCGGCTCGCCCGACAACGGCCCCGACTACTACATCCCGATCTACGGCTCCCCGATCTGGGAGCGCATGAACGACAAGGAGAAGGAAGAGCTGCGCCACCACATGGGCGCCTGGATGAACTCGCAGTTCCTCCACGGCGAGCAGGGCGCGCTCATCTGCACCGCCAAGATCGTGCAGGCCGTTCCCGACATCGACTCTAAGTTCTACGCCGCGACCCAGGTGATGGACGAGGCGCGCCACGTCGAGACCTACTCGCGCTACCTGCGTGAGAAGGTCGAGATGGCGTACCCGATCAACCCGTTCCTCAAGTCGCTGCTCGACCAGGTCATCCAGGATCCGCGGTGGGACTTCACCTACCTCGGCATGCAGGTGATGATCGAAGGGCTTGCGCTGGCGGCGTTCGCGCTGATCCGCGACTACTCGACCGAGCCGCTCGCGAAGGCGCTCAACACCTACGTCATGCAGGACGAGGCACGGCACGTCGCGTTCGGGCGCCTGGCGCTGCGCGATTTCTACCCCCAGCTCACGGACGCCGAGCGCACCGAGCGCGAGGAGTTCGTCGTCGAGGCCTCACACTTGATGTACGGGCGGCTCATGGCGCGGGAGGTATGGGATCACCTCGGCTACGACGTCGACGAAGCGATCGGATACGTCGAGCACTCCGAGATCATGGCGCAGTTCCGCCGGCTGCTCTTCACCCGGATCGTCCCGATCGTGAAGGACATCGGCCTGTTCGGGCCCAAGGTCAAGGCCTGCTTCGAGTCGCTGGGGGTCATCGACTTCCAGGATCTCGACGCCGACGCGATGTCCGCCTCCGACGAGCAGATCGCCGAGGAGATGGACCGCCGCAAGGCCGAGATCATGGAAGCCGTGGCGGTCGGCGCCGAGGGCTAGTCCTCGGACTAGACGAATACAGGAAAACGCCCTTCGTTCCGATATCGGGAGTGGGGCCAGCGTGGATGGGACGGTATCTCCCTTTGAGAAGGGTTGTGTCCTATGCGTCCACGCTCTGCCCGCGCCTCCGTGTGGGGTGTTCTGGTCTCTGCTTCGGTCGTGGTCGCATTCGCGATCGCGCCCGTCAGCGCGGCACCGCCCCCGCAAGCGAATCCCTCCTGGGGTGACATCACATCCGTCAACGCCGGGCCCGGGCTGATCGGGGGCGCCGCCGAAGGCGACGCGACATTAGCCGTCCTCTTCGGCGGGAATGGGACCGCGAACTCTGTGGCTCGATCCGACCACAACCACGACGCCCATAACGATCTCCGCTACGCGCCGCTCAACCACGCGCACGAGGGTGGGGGCGACCACAACCACGACGATCTGTACGCGACGCTGGACCATAACCACGACGGCGTGTACTCGCCGATCGAGCACATGCACAACGACCTGTACGCTTCGCTCGATCACAACCACGACGCGGACTATCTGCCGATCGACGCGAACTTCGACGACCGGTACTCCCAGCTCGGCCACGATCACGACGCGCTCTACCTGGGGCTCGGCGGGGGGACGCTCAACGGGTTCCTGACGCTGGCGGTCGGCGACCTGACGCTGCTCGGCTCCGGCGCGCGTCTCGTTGCGCCGCAGCTCGTCTCGACCGTCGCGGACGGGACTGCGCCGCTCGAGGTCACCTCTGGGACGCTCGTGACGAACCTCAACGCCGACAGGCTCGACGGTCACGACGCGACGGACTTCGTGCTCGCCGGCTCCGGCGGCGGCCCGGATCTCTCCGGGTACGCGCAGCTCGCCGGGAACAACGCGTTCAACGGCGTCAACACGTTCAACGGCGCGACGACGTTCAGCTCGGCGCTCAACCAGGTCACCGGCGGTGCAAACTTCACGTGGCAGCCGTTCTACTCGAGCGCCACCAACTACACGCTCCGCCTGACCGACACCGGGAAGGCGGCGACCCGCCTGGTCGTGAACCAGGACGGCCGCGTTGGGATCGGTACGACGAGCCCGGCCTTCCCGCTCCACGTGATCGGCGATATCCGCGCGACGAATCTGAGCCTCGGCACGGGGATCCTGTCGCCGTTCGCCTACGACATGTCCTCGTCGAGCGACCGCACCTTCTCGTTCACGAACTCGAACGGTGGAGTGGCGAACCTCGCGGTCGAGGGCGATGTGTCGGCGGCCGGCTACCACGTCGCCACCGGCGGCTCGGCCGCGCGAGCGGGGAGCGACGCGATCGCTTCGGGCTCGGCGTCGCGGACCGTTGCGACGAGCGCGGTCGGGGGCAGCTCGCTTGTCTTCGTCACGCCGGACGCGACGGGTGCCGGCTGCGTGCCGGTCCCGGGGCCGCTCTACGTCAGCACCCGGACCGCCGGGGCCAGCTTCACGGTCGCCGTCGTCGGCGGTGCGCCGGGCGCGGGCGAGTCGTACTGCTTCTCGTGGTGGGTCGTGAACTAGCGACTCAGCCGCGCGCCAGGGCGGTGAGCAGCCCCGCCGTCATCGCGAAGAAGCAGTAGACGCCGAACGGCTTCAGGCCGCGTCGCTTCACGAGCGCGAGCATCGCTTCGATCGCGAGCACGCCGGTGATCGCCGCGGTGACGACGCCGAGCGCCATCGCGCCGCCGGCTCCAGACGTTCCCTCGTCGATCATGTCCGGAAGCTTGACCAGGATCGCGCCGAGCGTGATCGGGATCGCGAGCAGGAACGAGAAGCGCGCCGCGGCTTCGCGGTTGATCCCGCGCCACAACCCCGTCGCGATCGTCGTGCCCGACCGGGAGATGCCCGGCAGCACCGCGGTCGCCTGCGCGAGCCCGATCAGGCCGGCGTCGATCGGGGTCAGAGCGCCCTCGGTCCGAGGGGCGTCTTTGCGCTCCTCGTAGTGCGTCTCGGCCGAGAGGAGCGCCCAGCCGGTGATCCCGAGGAACAGCGTCGCCAGTACCGGTCGCTCGAACGTGTCTTCGACCTGCGAGGCGAGCAACGCGCCGACCAGCGCGCCGGGGATCGTGCCGATGACGATGAGCGCGGCCAGCCGGCGGTCCGGCTCACGCTCGGGTCCGGCGCCGACCACCGCCTTGAGGATCTCGAGGATGCGCGCGCGGAAGACGAAGATCAGCGCGACCAACGTGCCGATGTGGGTGCTCACGATGAACGCGAGCGACGGCTCGTCCCATCCGAGGATGAACGGCACGAGCACCAGGTGCCCGTCCGAGGAAACCGGAAGGAACTCGGTCAGCCCTTGGACGATCCCCAGGATGAGAGCCTGGATGAGACTCACATGCCGAGCGTATCAGTGGCCGACGCGGGCACCGGCGAGCGCGGTGCCGCACGAACAGCCGCGTTCGGCCGGGATCGCCGGGGCGATCGCCGTCAACAGATCGCGCAGCCGCGCGTTGTTCTGGGCGAAGACCTTCACGACCTCTTCCACGGACACCGGCGGCACGCCCTCGACGCCGACGTCGTAGTCGGTGATCAGCGAGACGTTCGCATAGCAGAGCTCGAGCTCGCGGGCGAGCGCCGCTTCGGGGTACTGGGTCATGTTGATGACCTCCCACCCCGCTTCGGCGTACCAGCGGGACTCGGCGCGCGTCGAGAACCGTGGCCCTTCGATGACCACGACGGTTCCGCGCTCGTGCATCGTGATCCCGAGCGCGCGTCCGCGATCGATGGCCACCCGTCGCAGCTCCGGGCAGTACGGATCCGCGAGCGAGACGTGTGTGGTCTCGGGACCGTCGAAGTAGGTCGCGGCCCGGCCGCTGGTGCGGTCGACGAGCTGGTCGCACACGACGAAGTCGCCGCGCCGCACGTGCGGCTGCAGCGAGCCGGCGGCGGCGGGAGCGATCACGCGCTCGACGCCGACCTCCTTGAACGCGTACAGGTTCGCCCGGTAGGGGACCACGTGGGGCGGGTACTCGTGGCGCCGCCCGTGGCGGGGCAGGAACGCCACCGTGCGGTCTCCGACCGCGCCGAGCACCAGGGGCGCCGACGGCTCGCCATACGGTGTGTCGATCTTGATCTCCTCGACGTCGTCGAGGAAGGAATAGAAACCGGACCCGCCGAAGACGCCGATCGTCGCGCGTTCCGGCATGGCGTCAGCTCTTCGAGCCGCCGTCGCTCTTCTTGCTCGGCGACGAGGAGTCGGACTTGGTCGAGGAGTCGGACTTGGTCTCGGTGCTCTTCGACTCCGAGCTCTTCGAGTCGGACGTCGTCTCCTTCTTCGACTCGGAGCTCGAGGCGAGCTTGGAGCGCGAGCTGCGATTGTCGGTCGAATAGAAGCCGGAACCCTTGAGCACGATCCCGACCGGGTGGAACACCTTCTTGAGCGGCCCCCCGCAGTGCTCGCACGTTCGCAGCGGCTCGTCCGAGAAGCTCTGGACGACCTCGACGTGTCGGCCGCAGGACATGCAGACGTATTCGTACGTGGGCATCGCGGTAATGGTATCGGCTCGTCAGGCCTCGAGGCAGCGGATCAGCCGGCGCTCGGTGACCACCAGATCCACGGGTTGATCGTGGTCGGCGGCCGGCACGTCATCGACCACCTGCAGATCGAAGCAGACGCCGATCCGGGGGATCCGCGTCGTGATCTCCGAGAGCAAACCGTCGTAGAACCCGCCCCCGTAACCGAGTCGGTTCCCGCGCTCGTCGAACGCGACACCGGGCACGAGCACGACCCCCGCTTCCGCGAGATCGACCGGCACGCGCGCGACGGGCTCGCGGATACCCCGGTAGCCGGGGGCGAGATCCTCGACCGAGCGCACCTCCGCCGCGCGCAGATGCTCCCCATCGACGTACGGAAGCAGCAGCCGTTTCCCGGCGGTCAGGATCGCGGCCATCACGGCATCCGTCGGCAGCTCGGTCCCGAAGGACGCGAAGCCCAGGACGTTCTTCGCCCGCGAGACCTCGTCGAGGGCGGAGACCCGCGCCGCGACCTCGTTGGCGGCGGCATCGCGTTCGGCGGCCGGGATCTTCGACCGCCGCGTGAGAACGAGACGGCGCAGCGAGGCCTTGCGGATCGTCCGCTCATCGTCGCCGGGGCTCATGTGCGTCGCTCATTCTGGGGCATCTGCGGTAGAAACGCCGCTCTTTCGAGTCCGAAGGCGCCGGGCACGAGGGTAAAGTCGTGGAAGGGGCGAACCGAATCCTTCAGGGGGGACGAACGAGGCATTCCCGGCGCCGGCCGCCTCCGGCGGAACGAGGAGGAGGATGTCGCTCCGCTCGCGTCTCATCGTTGCGTTCATCGCCGTGCTCGCGGTGCCACTCATCACGGTCGTCATCCTGCTTCGCGGAGGCAGCCGGGATGAGGCCCGGGAGCGGACGGGGGCGGAGCTGCGCGCTGCCTACGCCGCGGCTCCGGCCCTCTACCGCTCGGAGCAAGCACGCGCGGCGGATCTGGTTCGCGCCGCGGCGGCCGGTCTCGGTCCGCGGCTCCAGCAAGTGTTCTCGGACGCGGCCGAGGCGGCGCGATACGTCGCCGAGGTCCGAGGTTCGCTCGACGTCCTCGCCGTGATCTCGCGCGATGGGGCCGTGCTCGCGACCGCAGCGGCCGAGCCCGAGCTCCTGCCGGGGACGGTCGCTCCGCCGCCGGCCGACGTCGTTCGCACGCTCGCGTCATCGCGCGCGACGCTGGCAGAGGCGGTTGTGGCGGGACCGTCAGGCTCACCCGGGAGCCTCGTCGGGGGCTTCTGGCTCGACGCTCCGTTCCTCGAGACGCTCCGTCCGTCCGGCGTCGAATCGCTGATCGTCGTCGACGGGATCGCGGTCGCCGCGACCGACCCGAACATCGGGCGCGCGATCGGGCCGCAGTGGGAACGGAGCGGGTCGGTGCTCGAGGGCGCGATCGGCGGCCGCGCGGTGCTGGCGTTCGTGGGCCCGCTGGTCGACGGCATCCCGGCGTCACGGCTCGGCGTGGTGACCTATCTCGACCGCGACGTCGCCCTCGCCGGCGGCCCGTCGGCGCTCGCCGTCTGGACGGTTATCGCGATCGCGATCATCGCGGGAGCGATCGTCGCTTGGCTCCTCGCGCGGCTGCTGACCCGTCCGCTCGATGAGATGGCGTCGGCCGCTCGAACGCTCGCGCGCGGGGGAGCCGCCGGCAGCTTCGAGGTGCATTCGACCGACGAGGTC
>DATFGK010000043.1:0-16734 GCA_035249485.1 Actinomycetota bacterium
CTTCGGCGACCATGTAACACAGTCGCTGATCGACGCCGGCCGGGCGCTGGGCTTCTAAGCGACGGGCGCCGCTTCGCGCTCGCGGGCTGCCGCGCGGGCGGCACGCTCCGCCATCCGCTGCTCGTAGCGGCGGATCTCCTCCGGCCCGGCGCCTGGTCCGAGCTCGTAGCGGACGTGCCGCGGGTCGATCGTTTCCTGGCAATGGGGACAGGTGGCTTCCATGTCGAACACCTGCCCGCAATCCTCGTGGCGGAGGAGGAGGGGAAGGCGTCCGTCCTCCCCCACCGCCCAGCGGTCGCCCCACTTCTTGAGCGCGAGGATGACCTCGTAGAGGCCGAGGCCCTTCTCCGTCAGGCGGTACTCGAAGCGCGGCGGCCGGTCCTGGTACCGGCTCTTGCGAAGGATCCCATCGTCGACGAGACCCTCGAGCCGGTCCGTGAGGATGTTGCGCGCGATCCCGAGGCGCTCACGGAAATCCTCGAACCGGCGGGTCCCGAGGAAGCATTCGCGGAGCACGAGCAGCGACCACCGCTCCCCGACGACCTCGAGGCTCTGGGCGATCGTGCAATTCATGTCCGCGAAGCTCTTGAGCTTCATGACCAGCACTTTACGGTATCGAGTTGCATCATGCAACTGGCCTTGGTAGATTGCGTTGCGTGATGCAACCTACTACCGAGGAGGCCGAGATGGAAGCCCTCGCGACCGAGCTCAACCCCGCCCGGATCCGCACCCGTCAGGTCTCCTGGGAGGACCCGATCCCGCTCGCCGAGGCGGCGCTCCAGATGTCGGGGCTCGAGTTCCTCCGGAGCATGATCGGAGGCCGGCTTCCCCGCCCGCCGATCGCCGCGCTCCTCGGCTTCACGCTCGTCGACGTCGGCGAGGGGTGGGCCGTGTTCGAGGGCGAGGTCGGCGAGGAGCACTACAACCCGATCGGCGTCGTGCACGGCGGCCTGGCGGGGATGCTCGCCGACTCCGCGATGGGCTGCGCGGTTCAGTCGACGCTGCCGGCCGGATCCGGCTACACCACGCTCGAGTACAAGGTGAACCTCGTCCGCCCGATCACCGCCGAGACCCGGCTCGTCCGATGTCGCGCCGAAGCCGTGCACGTCGGCCGCCGGACGGCGACGGCCGAGGCGCGCGTGACCGACGCCGGCGGGCGCTTGTTCGCCCACGCGACGACCACGTGCTTGATCCTGCATCCCGAGGAGTGACCGCGATGGCAACCATCCACGCACTTCCGCTCCGTACGTTCCGACGGCAGCGCCGCGTCGAGGTGACGTTGCTCGACGGCACCCGTGTCGTGATGCGCCCGATCGAGCCCGTCGATCGCGACGCGATCGCCGAAGGCTTCGAACATCTTTCTGAAGAGTCGCGCTACCGCCGGTTCATGGGCGGCGTGAAGCGGCTGACGCCCCCGATCCTCGAGGCCCTCACCGATGTCGACCACAACGATCACGAGGCCTGGGTCGCCTATGCGCCCGACGACCGCGGCTCGCCAGGTGTCGGCGTAGCCCGGTACGTTCGGTTGAAGGACGATCCGCAGATCGCCGAACCGGCCGTGACCGTGATAGACGAGTACCAGGGGCGGGGCCTCGGGACGATGATGATGGACGTGCTCGCACGCGACGCGGTCGGGCACGGGATCCGCCGTTTCCGCGCTTACGTGCTCGTGGAGAACATGCCGATCATCAAGATCCTGCGGCGATTCGGCGCGAACCTGAAGGTCGAAGAGCCGGGCGTCTATCGCGCGGACATCGACCTCGACGTCTAGAGGAACTTCATCACGTCCTCTGCCGAGCGGATCTCCGATCCCGGCGGGATCTGGGCACCGGACGGCACGCGCACGCGCGGGTAGAGCGAGACGTTGTCCGAAAGTTCGACTCCGGGCTGCAGCACCACCTCGTCCCCCACCGCCACGAAGTGCTCGACGGACGTCGGCCGGTCGGGCTGCGACCGGATCTCCGCCATCGATCCCACGTAGGAGTCGGTGACGCGGGCCGAACGGCCGACGCCCGCTCCGTCACGGATCGTGGAGCGCACGACGCGCGCGCCCTCGTGGATCTCGCAACCGTCGTCGATGTTCGCTTCCTCGAGATGCGCGCCGGCGCGGATCTCCGAGTACTTGCCGATGCGGACCCCGCGTCCGAGGGTGACGGTGCCGGAGGCGATCTTCTCCTCGAGCGTGGTGTTCTCGTGCGCGTCGCGCATGTGGAGCGATTCGAGGTCGATCCAGATCCCGCGCTCGGCGTCGAACGGCTCGCCGAGCAATCGCGTAACGGGGCGGAACCGACCTTGGAGCGCATCGACCATCGACTCGATGTAGTCCTGCACGTTTCCGAGGTCGCCGATCCGCTCGACCGGATGCGCGTAGACGAGCTCGCCCTTCCCGACGAGCCATGGGAGCAGATCCAGCCCGAAGTCCAGGCGCTCCTCGGCCATGCTGCGGATGTCGGGGTGCTCGGTGAGCTCCTGCAGGCGTCCCATGTCCACGAGGTAGAAGCCGGCGTTGGTCAGCAGCGGGAGGCGATGGAAGTCCGCCTCGCTCGGAGCGGGAAAGGCCTCGTAGATCTCGGCCATCGTCGGCTTCTCGACGAACTCGCGGATACGCCAATCCGGGTCGGTCAGCATGACGCCGTACTTGCCGGCGACCGCCATCGGCGGCCGGACCATCGCGCCGATCGTGACGATGGCGCCCGACCGCGCGTGCGCCTCGGCCATGGCTTTCAGGTCGAAATCGATGATCGAATCCGTCGGGAAGACGAGCGCGGTCCCCGTGATATCCCAGTACGACGCGTTGCGCAGCGTCGCGTCCGCGCTTCCCGTGTTGAGGGCATCGAACTTCACGCGCGAATACCTGAGCCGGACGCCGAGCGGCTCGCCGTGCTCGACGAGCATCTTGATCTGGTACCGGTTCTCTTTGCCGTGCGCCACGATGTAGTAGTGATCGATGCCTTCGCCGGTGAGGATCTCGAGGATCCAGCGCACGAGGCGGCGGCCGAGGAAGCTCATCGCCGCCTTGGAGCGGAGGTAGCCGGGGGCCTTCACGGTGAGGGTTCGGGCGCGCTCGCCGCGTCCGCCGGCGAGTCCGATCCCGACGATCGGACCGGTCGCGAAGCCAGCTGCGCCCATGAGCCATCCTCTGCGGCGAGACGGCCGCAAACCTGGGAAAGATGGGCCCCCGGGAGACGGTGGGGGAGCTGGTCGGCTTGGTCTGCCGCCCCCGGGGGCACCGAGGTCTCGCGCGTAGTGTTGTTACCCATTATGCGCCCGGCTCGATCGCGCCGCTCGGGGTTCCCGACCTCGGTTTCCCCCGATGAACAGGCATTCTGGACGTGCTAGCCTGAGGTATAACCCCGCCCCACACCCATCCCGGAAGGATCCGATGGCGACCAAGGAACAGGTCCTCGACGCGCTCTCCAAGGTGCTCGACCCGGAGATCGGGAAGCCGATCACCGAGCTCGACATGGTCCGGGACGTCGCGATCTCGGACGGAACCGTGACCGTCGACGTGCTGCTGACGGTCCCCGGCTGTCCGATGAAGGACCGCATCGAGAGGGACGTGACCGACGCCGTGGCACCGCTCGAGGGCGTGAAGCAGGTCCAGGTCCGGCTCGGCGTGATGACCGAGGAGCAGCGGCAGACCATGGTCGGGCGCCTGCGCGCCGGACAGCCGCAGGGCCAGCACCGTCCGATCGCGTTCTGGGGCGAGGGAACGCGCACGAAGGCGATCCTCGTTGCCTCCGGCAAGGGCGGCGTGGGCAAGTCCTCCGTCACGGCGAACCTGGCCGTGGCGCTCGCCCAGCAGGGTTTCAAGGTCGGCGTCGTGGACTGCGACGTCTGGGGGTTCTCGATCCCCCGGATGATGGGTGTGAGCGGCCGCCCGACCTCGTTCAACGGCATGATGCTGCCGCTCGAGGCCCACGGAGTGAAGGTCATCTCGATGGGTTTCTTCGTCCCCGACGAGCAGCCCGTCATCTGGCGCGGCCCGATGCTGCACCGCGCGATCCAGCAGTTCCTGGCCGACGCCTACTGGGGCGACGTGGACTTCATCCTCGCCGACCTGCCGCCGGGCACCGGCGACGTGTCGATCTCGCTCGCTCAGTTCCTTCCGGGCGCCGACATGCTCGTCGTCACGACCCCGCAGGAAGCCGCGCAGAAGGTCGCCGCGCGTGCGGGCCGCATGACCGAGCAGGTGAACCTCCGCGTCATCGGCGTCGTCGAGAACATGAGCTACTTCGTGTGTCCGGCGTGCGACGCGGAGCACGCGATCTTCGGCGAGGGCGGCGGCGAGATGCTCGCGGAGACGCTCGACACCGAGCTGCTCGGCAAGGTTCCGCTCCAGGAGACCCTGCGCAAGGGCGCCGACGGCGGCGTGCCGCTCGTCGTTTCCGAGCCGGACTCCCCCGCCGGACGCGCGCTGATCGAGATCGCCAAGAAGATCGGCAAGCAGGGTCCGTCGATGGTCGGCAAGCGGCTCCCGCTGCTCGGCGGCCGGATGGGCGGCAACGGCGGCGGCGGCGCGCACGCGGGACACGACCACGGCAGCCACGCCGGGCACAACCACTAGCTAGCGGGCGAAGCGTCTCCACAGATCCCCGGCGGCCCGGCCGAGCAGAAGCCCGCCGATCACGTCCGTCGGGTAGTGCGCCCCCACGTACACGCGGCTGAAGGCCACGAACCGCGGCATCCGTGAGAGCAGGGGCCGGACCGGCCCGGCGACCTCGTCACGGGCAACGGTAGCCATCGCCGCCGCGACCGCCGGGTGTCCGCTTGGATACGACTTGCCCGCGGGCTTTCGGACAAGCAGGTCGACCCGGCCGGCCTCGTACGGCCGGTCCCGCCGGAACAGCGGCTTGATCGCCTGCGCCATCCCCCAGGCGAGCATCGAGGACCCGAGCACGTCGCGGGCGAGCTTTCGGTTCCCGCCGGTCCACAACGCCACGGCGGCGCCGATCGCCGCATAGGTCGACCCGAGATCGGTGAACGTCGGCACCGTCCGATCGAGGAATTCGCTGCGGCGTCCCGCGATGAGCGAGCGCGCCGTCTCGTCGTGCTCGGCGAGTGGACCGCGCGACGCGACGCCGATCGCGGCGACCGCGCCGAGACGCATGACCGCCCGGACGACGCCGGGTTTGCGAGCGCGCTTGCGGCGGCGGCTCAACGCTTGCGCGCTGCGCCCGCCCGAGAAACGGGTCGCTTCGGCTTCGCCGCTGTGCGCTTCTTCGTCGCTGCGCTACCTGAGGTCTTGCGCTTGGCCGGCGTCGTCGCAGCCTTACGCCGGGTGGTCGCCTTCGGCTTCGCTGCGGTGCGAGTCTTGCGCGCGCCGTTCGTCGGCTGCGCGGGCATGGTTACCGTCGTTGGGACCTCCCCCGCTCCACCCGCCGCCGAAGCCCCCGGCGATACCGTCGCCGACTGATAGGCGGAGGCACCGTTCCCCGGCTGCGCGGCGGCTCCGGCGTCGGGCTCGTCGAAGATGCCGACCTTCACGGGCTCGATCCCGTCCTTGAGCTCCTTGATCGCGGCGTTGGTCTCGCGCCGGAAGTCGCGCATGAACTTGCCCATGTTGCGCGCGATCTCGGGGAGACGCTTCGGGCCGAAGATGACCATGACGATGAGGAAGATCACCATCAGCTCGCCGATGCCGATGTTACCGAAACCCATCTCGTCCTCCGGCCGCGCCGCGCTCGGCGCCGGCCGCACCGCCTCCCGGGTTAGCTTCCTTCGGGACGGGCGGCGAGTCGGGCTTCGGCGGTGCGACGGTCGCCGTCGCGCTCGTACGTGATCGTGACGGTCTGGCCGACCTCCTTCTGGATGAGCGTCGAGATGAGCTCGTCCATCGAGTGGATGGCCTGACCGTCCAGCTCAACGATGATATCGCCCTCGCGGAGGCCGGCGCGCCCGGCCGGACCTCCGGAAACGATCTCTTGGATCAAAGCTCCCCTTTCCTCGGGAAGGTTCTGCCCGGATATCCCAAGGAAGGGAAGCTGCGCCCGGCCGGTGGAGATGATCTGATCGGCAACCCGCTTGGCGATCTCGATGGGGATGGCGAACCCCACGCCGACGTTGCCGCCGGCGCCGGGGACGATGGCCGTGTTGATCCCAACGACCTCGCCGGACGAGTTCGCGAGCGCGCCCCCGGAGTTCCCCGGGTTGATCGGCGCGTCGGTCTGGATCGCGTCCGAGAACCGCGCACCCTCTCCGAACGAGATGTTGCGATGGAGCGCGCTGACGACGCCGGCCGTCACGGTGCTCTGGAGCCCGAATGGGCTGCCAAGCGCCACCGCGAGGTCGCCGACCTCGAGCTCGTGCGTGTCGCCGAGCGTCGCCGCGGGAAGCCCGCTCCGATCCACCTTGAGGACCGCGATGTCGACCTGGCGTCCCGCGCTCCCGACGATCTCCGCGGCGAGCTCTTCGCCGTTGGAAAGCGTCACGGTGATGTTCCGCGAACCTTCGACGACGTGGTTGTTCGTGATGATGTAGCCGTCCTCCCGATAGATCACACCCGACCCGGTGCCGCTCTCGAACCCGGCGTCGACGTCGATGCGGACGATGCTCGGCAAGACGGCCTTCGCCACGGCCGCCACGGCTTCGAGCGAGCCGCCGCTCGACTGCACGACGACCTTGTCGGGGAGCGGCGAGTTCGCCTCATCGTCGAGCGCCACGAACGTGACGCCGGTACCGACGCCGGCGCCGAGCAGCGCGGCGAGCAGCGGCGCCATGAAGCTGCGCCCCCACCGCCGAGGGGGAGACTCGGCGGGCGGCGGCGGGGGCGGCGGTGTTCCGTAGGGGGTCGAAGGCCCGATCTCGATCGTTTCCTCGGGCACGTTCCAGGGGAGGTCGCGGGTCGCGGTGGCGGAGGTCTCTTCCATGATCTTCTCCCACGTCTTGGAAGGTTCGTGTTCCGTCATCGCGCCGCAGTCTAGGCAGATGACCTGAGACGCCGCTGAGACGTGCCAGAATGGTGCCATGGACGAGCATCGGCTCCCCGACCAGCCTCGACGGGCAGCGCGAGAGGGCCTCACCGCGGGTGAGATCCGATGGATCGTGGGAGGCGCGCTCGCGATCCTGTTCGGCGTCTTCATCGCGCAGAACGCGGACAACGTTCAGATCGAATTCGTGTTCTTCTCGGCGCGGATCCGCTTGATCTGGGTGTTCCTGATCTGCGCGGTCTTCGGGGCCGTGCTCGACCGGTTGTTACAGCGACGCGGGGTGCTCCCGTCGACGCGACGCCGTCAGCGCAAGGAAACCAAGGACGCCAAGGACCGGAACCGCAGACCTCAGTAGAAGCGAACCTTGGCCGCGAACTCCGCCGACACGGCGAGGATCACGGCGAGGTAGAAGAAGCCGGTGGCGGCCTGGATCGAGTCCTCCTTCACCAGCGCGCGGATGAAGAATCCGATCATCAAGCACAGCGCCGTTAGTCCGACGGCGAGCGCGACGGTCAGCGTGCCGGCGCCGAGCAGGGGCGAGAACTCGGTGCTCGCGGTTCCGCCTCCGCCCCCGCCCACGATCGACGCACCCATCGCGAGGATGCTGCCGGCCAGGAGCAGGATCCCCATGCGGCGGAGCGGCTCGCGCGATGCTCGCTTGTCGACCAAGTACCAGTGGCCGAGCAGCAATCCGTCGACGACGGCGCCGAGGAAGAGCGCGCCGGCGATCAGCTGCGCCACGCCGACCCCGGTGCCGTGCGATGCGGCGGGCAGCCGGGCGAGCGCCACGAACGCGGCCACGCCCACCGGAACCCCGGCGATCCCGACCACGCGCGCGGCGTTGCCAACACCGCTCCACTGGAGCACCTGCCACGCAACCGCGATCGCGGCGGTCGCACCGAGCAGCCAAAAAGCGGTCGCGTGGGCGCCGGTGGCGCTCGTCCCGCCGAGGGGGCCGCGAGCCGCGAGCCAAGCGAGCACCGCGGTGACCGCGAGCACCGTGCCCGTAAGCTTGAAGAAGCCGGAGCGGAGCGTGCCCCAGGTCGGCGTGACCCAGAGCACGAAGAGGCCGCCCACCGCCGTCTCGGCGAGGACGAGCGCCATGACACCTGCCGGTCCGCTCATCGTTGTTTCGAGAAGTCGCGCGAGGAGCGCGTGGCGGTAATCATAGAGGAATGGAAGCCCCCTTGATCGTCTCCGGCCTGCGCGGGGAGGCCCGGCGCGTCGTCACGGCCGACAACACCGCGGAAGCGCTCGGATCCGGCGACGTTCCGGTTTTCGGGACGCCGGCGGTCCTCGCCGTGATCGAGGAAGCGGCGGTCGACGCGATCCGAAAGCACCTCCCGGAAGGCGGCACGAGCGTGGGGATATGGGTGGAGCTCGAGCATCTCGCACCGTCCAAGATCGGCGCCGAGGTCGTCGCCACCGCGCTGCTCGCCGCCGTCGAGGGCCGGCTCCTCCACTTCGACTGCGAAGCGCACGAGGGCGAGCGCCTCGTGGCCAAGGCCAAACACCGCCGGTACCTGGTCGTCCGCGACCGCTGGCTGGCGCGCGCCTAGCGATGCCGGAGTACGTCCGCGTCGCCGCCGTCGACGACGTCCCGCCCGGATCGGGGAAGGTCGTGCACGCGGCCGGCCGCGCGCTCGGGCTGTTCAACGTCGAGGGTGCGTTCTACGCGATCGAAAACACCTGCCTGCACCGCGGCGGACCGGTCGGTGAGGGCGATCTCGAAGGCGTCGTCGTGACGTGCCCGTGGCACGGCTTCCAGTACGACGTCACGACCGGACGCAACGTGTTCGATCCTGAGGTAGGGCTCGAAACGTTTCCCGTCCGCGTCTCGGACGGGGAAGTCGAGGTCGCCGTCTAGCCGCTACTGCGCTTCGATGTAGCTCACGAGCGTCCGCACGCCGACGCCGGTCGCGCCCTTCGGCGTGTCGAATTCGTCGACGGTGCTCCGAGCCGGGCCCGCGATGTCGAGATGGAGCCACGGCGTGTCTCCGGCGAACTCCTTGAGGAAGAGCCCCGCGGTGATCGCGCCGCCGTACCGGTCGCCGATGTTGCGGATGTCGGCGATCTCGGAATCGATCTTGCGGCGGTACTCGTCGTAGAGTGGGAGCTGCCACGCGTTCTCGCCGGCGCTCTCCGCCGCCCTGAGCATGGCGTCGACCTCGTCCTGCTCGTTACCCATCACGCCGAACGCCTTGTCGCCGAGCGCGATCATGCACGCGCCGGTGAGTGTGGCGATGTCGATGACGACGTCGGCCTTCGCGTCGCGCGCGTGCACGATGCCGTCGGCCATCACGAGGCGGCCCTCGGCGTCGGTGTTGCCGATCTCGACGGTCTTGCCGCCCTTCATCGTGATCACGTCGCCGGGCCGGAGTGCGTCGCCGCCCGGCATGTTCTCCGCCGAGCAGATGAGCGCGGTCACGTTGACCTTCGGCTTGAGTTTGCCGACCGCGAGCATCGCGCCGAGAACCGCGGCGCCGCCGGCCATGTCCATCTTCATCCAGTCGAGGCCGTCGCTCTTCAGATTGATCCCGCCGGAGTCGAACGTGATCCCCTTGCCGACGAGCGCCACGTGTCGCTTCGCGCCGGCCGGGCGGTAACGGATCTCAACGAGCCGCGGCGGGCGTGCGCTCCCCTGCCCGACGCCGAGGATCCCGCCGTACTTGCCGGCGCGGAGCTCCTTCTCGGTCAAGACCCGAACGGTGAGCGGGAGGCCCTTCGCGATGCGCCGGGCTTCCTTCGCGAACGACTCCGGATAGAAGTCGCCGGCCGGTGTGTTGGTCAGATCCCGCGCGAGCGACGTCGCTTCGGCGAGCACCGACGCCCGGTCGACGCGCCGCTTCACGTCGGTGCCGCCGGCGTTGCGACCGACGGCGAGGATCCGCACTTCTTTCGTCTTCGACTTGCGGCCGTCGCCGTTCTTGTAGCGGTCGAAGCGGTAGGCCGCGAGCAGGTAGCCCTCGACGAACGCCCCCGTGGCGTCGGACGCCTTGCCCTTGACCGCATGCGGCACCGTGGTCGCGACCTTCGCCGCCGCGCCGGTCCGGCGCGCGACGACCGCACCCGCCTTGCGTCCGGCGTTCCCGTTGGAGCCTTTCTCGCCGATCCCGACGAGCAGAACCTGCTTCGCCGGAAGCTTGCCGAGCGTCGGCACGGCGAGCGCGTCGCCGGCTTCGCCCTTCAGCCGCGCGCCGTCGAGCAATTCCTTGAACGTGGTCCCGAGCTTCCGCTCGATCTCCGCGCCGCCGGGCCCGGCCTCTCCGCCTTTGTAGACGGGGATGGCGAGCACGTCGCAGTCGATGCGGGCGGGCTTGTCCGTAGTGACCTTGAAGCTCGGCATCCGTCCTCCATGCGTAGCGCCTCGTGGGCAGGAGCGTCAGTATAGACAGCCGGCATGGTGGACAGCGGACGGCTCGGTCCGGTTACGCGTTCTTCCAGACGCGAACGTAGCGGTGCCGCCCTTGCGCCGGTACCAGGATGATCGTGAGGACGCCGGCCACCACGAACGACGCCAGCGAGGCTCCCGCCCACGACGGAGCATCGGGAAGCCAGCCGAGCACGGCATCCATGGCATCCACCCACCACGAAACGGTCCCAGGGTTGATCCAGTTGTAGACGAGGAACCCGACGAGCCACGCGAGCAGCGCGCTCGGGCGGAACCTCGCGGCGAGCCGACCGTACAGCCGCTCCTTCGGATACCCGCCGATGCCGAGCCGGTAGTAGTCCGCGAACAGCACGCCGAACAGCGGGACGAACAGCGCCCCCAAGAGGAACAGGAAATTCTCGTAGCTGACCAGGTTCACCACGAGCGCGAGCGCTCCGCAGATCACGCCGAACGCGACCGATAATGCGCGCTGCGATAGCCGTGGAAAGACGTTCTGAACGCTGACGGAGGCCGAGTAGATGTTGGCGAACGCCTCGTCTGTCTCGTCGACGGCAAGGATGAGCATGGCGAGCCACCCGACCGGGATCGCGAATAGCGCCGCCACGAACCCCGCCGGATCGAACGCATCGGCGCCGGGCGTGCCGAGCAAGAGCAGCACTCCGATCAAGTAGAACCACACGTTGGCGATGAGGTAGCCGATGCCGGCTCCCCAGAACGCGCCACGGCCGGTGCGCGCGAAACGCGTGTAGTCGCAAACGAGCGGGATCCACGACACCGGCAGCGCGATGACCAGGTCCACACCTTGCCAGAAGTTCGCGGATCCGCCGGACCCCGGAGCGTTCCAGAACGCGCTGAGGTCATAGGTGACGAGCATGTAGACCGTGAGGTATGTGCTCGACGCGAGCACGATCCACACCGCATACCGTCGGATCCAACGCCGCACGACCGCCACGGGCCCGCCGACCGCCATCAAGATGCAAACGGCGGCGAAGACCACGACCCACAGCGGGCGCAGGCCTCGACCCGTGTAGCGGTCGAGCAGCCCGGCCATCACCACCGAGATGATGTAGAGCTCGAAGGCGCCCCATCCGACGTTCTGCATGACGTTGAAGATCGTCGGCAGATACGACCCCCGTATCCCGAGCGGGCCGCGATAAGTGACCATCGTCGGGGCCCCGGTGTCGGCGCCGATGCGGGCGGCCGCCGCGAGCATGAAGTTCCCGATCAGGGCGCCGACCACGATCGCGAGCAGCGCCTGACGGAACGAGAGCTCCAGCAGTTGGATGAGCAGAGCCCCGGTAACGGGAAGCAGGATCGAGATCCCCAGGTTGCCCCACAGCAATCCCATATCCACCCCGGAGAGCGCGCGCTTGTCCGGCGGAACGGGCTCGATGCCCCAATCGGGAAGGGTCTCGGCGCGTTCGAGCGCCTCTGTGATCTGTGCCATGTCTCGCTCCCTCCGCCGGCATTATCCGGTTCAGGTTCGTAGGGTCGGCGGCGTCCAGCCGCCCTCTCAGCCCGGTTCGCCCGAGCTCCCCTGTTCTTTGTCGCAGCCTACACGAGTCGTCCGCCGAAGCGTTTCCGAAGGCGCCGGTGTCTATGCGCGAAGAGCCGCCTCGTCACCCCGAACAGAACGGGGCCGGCGACGCTCACACGCGGCTCGAAGCTGATCTGGTCGGTGAGGATCGTGCCGGTCGAGACAGGCTCGAGCGTTCGTACGTGCTCCCAGCGCCGGCAGGTCAGCATCTGCGACCGCTCGTGGAAGCCGCGTTCAGGATCGATCCGGATAAGCGTGAGATCGTCGTAGTCGAGTGGAAGGATCCCGAACAGGAGCACCCAGCTTCGGAAGAGCTTCACGCCGAGCGGTGCGTCGTCGGGAAGCCGGTCCAGACCTCGCGGATGGGTCATGCGGAAGATCGGGGCGAGCTCCTCGTTCACGCCTTGCATCGTCGTCACGCGACTCCACACCGTGTCCGCGGGCGAGTCGAGGGACGATCCGACGACGAAGGACCATTCTCTGGGAGGCATCGGATCCGGAGTCTAGCCGCGGGCGTGACAACGGCCGCCCCGAGTTGCGAGGATGGACCTCACTCGGCCCACGAGGCCTCGACGGAAGGAGTCGCCGTGATCAAGATGGCCGTCTTCTACCGGCAGCCGGACGACCCGGCCACGTTCGAGAAGCGCTACATCGAAGAGCATCTTCCGATGGTGAAGGGGTACGCGAACATCCAGAAGGTCGGCGCCTACAAGGTCACGCGCACGCTGCAGGGCGACTTCCCGTACGCGTACGTGTTCAGCGGGACGTGGGCGGACAAGGACGGCTGGAAGGCCGACATGAACTCCCAGGCCGCGAAGGATGCGACGGAGCACGCGAAGAGCTTCGCCCCGGAGTTCCACGTCGTCGTCATGGAGGAGCTGGGCTGACGTGGCCTATGAGACCGTCCTCTACGAGTCGGGCGGCGGGATCGCCACGATCACGCTCAACCGCCCGGACAACCTGAACTCGTTCAATTCGACGCTGATCGAGGAGCTCCAGAAGGCGCTCGCGGAGTCCGCCGGCGATCCCGATATCCGCTGCGTCGTGATCACCGGCGCCGGACGCGGGTTCTGCGCAGGCGCCGACCTCGCGCACCTCGAGGACGCGTACAACGCCGGGCAGGCTCCGGCGCTCGGGGACATGCTGCGCGAGCGGTACCACCCGGTCATCCTTCCGATCGTGAACATGGAGAAGCCCGTCGTCGCTTCGGTGAACGGCGTCGCGGCCGGCGCCGGCGCGTCGCTTGCGCTCGCGTGCGATTTCCGGATCGCGAGCGACAAGGCGAAGTTCTTCCAGGCGTTCGTGAAGGTGGGTTTGGTTCCGGACTCTGGATCGACGTATTTCCTGCCCCGCTTGGTTGGGACGGCGAAGGCGGCCGAGCTGGCGATGCTCGGCGACATCATCGGCGCCGACGAAGCACTGCGCATCGGGATGGTGACGAAGGTCGTGCCGGCGGACGATCTCGAGAAGGAGACGAAGGCGTTCGCCGAGCGACTCGCAGCGGGCCCGACGCGCTCGTACGCGCTGACGAAGAAGGCGCTGCGGTTCGGCGCGGTTCAGGATCTCGAGAGCTCTCTCGAGTACGAGGCGGATCTTCAGAACCAGATCGCGTTGACGGCGGACCATCTCGAGGGGGTCAAGGCGTTCATGGAGAAGCGCGAGCCGAAGTTCGAGGGACGATGAGCACGCCGGGCACCGAAGGCGTCTCCCACACCGCGCTCACGGTCACCGACCTCGACGCGAGCGTCGCGTGGTACTCGCGCATCTTCGAAGCCACGATCCTGTGGCAAGAGGATCAGGGCGATCACAAGTTCGTGCTGCTCTTCGCTCCGCCTCTCGCGATCGGTCTGCACACCCACGCGAAGACCCCGGCGGGTGACGCGTTCGACGAGCGGCGCGTCGGGCTGGACCACATCTCGTTCCAGGTCGAGAACCGCGACGCGCTCGAGGCGTGGGCGAAGCGGCTCGACGAGCTCGACATCGCGCACTCGCCGGTGACGGACGCGCCCTACGGGACCGTGCTGGTCTTCCGGGATCCGGACAACATCCAGCTCGAGTTCTTCGCGCTGCCGGGCTGACCCCCCCTCGCTCCGCGCTACCATGGGGGCGCGCCACAAGCGCGACCACAGCAGAGGGAGGGCCGGGTGACCTACGAGGAGCGGACGGCCGAGTTCAAGGCCCGCATCGACGCCGGCGAGAAGGTCGAAGCCACAGACTGGATGCCGGATTCGTACCGGCAGGCGGCGCTCAAGTTCATCGAGATGCACGCCAACTCCGAGATCATGGGCGCCCTCCCCGAGCGCGAGTGGATACCCCGCGCGCCGACCCTCCGCCGCAAGCTGAGCCTCACCGCGAAGGTCCAGGACGAAGTCGGCCATGCGCAGATCCTCTACCGCATCGCGGAAGACCTCGGGAAGAGCCGCGAGGCGATGTTCGACGACCTCGTCAACGGCCGCACCAAGTTCCACAACGTCTTCCATTACCCGACGAAGTCTTGGGGCGACATCGCGGTGATCGGCTGGCTGATCGACGGCGCCGCGCTCGTGACCCAGCACGCGCTGCTCGGGTGTTCCTACGCGCCGTACGTGCGCGCGATGCGCCGCATCTGCGCCGAGGAGTCGCTCCACCTCCGCCACGGCGAGGACATGACGCTGGAGCTCTGTTCCGGGACCGACGCCCAGCGCGAGATGTTCCAGGACGCGGTGAACCGGTGGTGGCGCCCGATCATGCACTTCTTCGGCCCGCCCTCGAACCCCGAGAAGGACGTGCTCCTCTACTGGGGCATCAAGACGCGCTCCAACGAAGACCTCCGCCAGGAGTTCTTCACGACCTACGTGCCGAAGCTCTGGGATCTCGGGATCACGGTCCCCGATCCGGCGCTCCGCTTCGAGGAGTCGACCGGCGAGTGGGAGTGGGGGGACCCCGGCTGGGATGACTTCTGGCAGGTCGTCAAGGGCAACGGTCCGATGACGCAGACGCGGCTGACGTGGCGAAAGGCGATGTGGGATTCGCACGCCTGGATGCGCGACGTGTTCGCCGGGATCCGGCGGGTCGCGTAGAGCGATGGACGTCTGGGAGGTCTTCTCCCGCCGCACCGCCGACGATCCGCTCGTCCACGTCGGCGCGGTGAAGGCGCCCGACCTCGAGCTCGCGCTCGTGCTCGCGCGCGAAACGTTCTTCCGACACGGCGAAGGCGTCGATTGCTGGGTCGGCCGCCGCGGCGACCTCCACCGGGTCGCGCAGCCCGAGACGCTCGGCGGCGTGACCGACAAGTCCTACCGCCGCGCCGACGGCTACGTCGGCGTCGGCGCGAAGCTCAAGCGCGTGCGCGACGCGCTCGCCGCGCGAGGACTGACGGTCGACGGCGAAAGGCCGGATGGGAAGCGATGAGCGATCCGCGCTTGACGCTGCTGCTCGCGCTCGCCGACGACGAGCTCGTGATGGGACACCGTCTCTCGGAGTGGACGGGCTGGGTTCCCTATGTCGAAGAGGACCTCGCGATGTCGTCGATCGCCCAGGACGAGATGGGACACGCGCGCGCGTTGTTCGAGATCGCGGCCACGATCGACGGGCGCGACGTCGACGCGCTCGCGCTCGGCCGCGATGCGGACGAGTACCGCAACGCGGTGATCTGCGAGCGGCCGAACCGCGATTACGCCTACACCGCTGCGCGTCACTATCTCTACGACACCGCAGACGCCGTGCGTCTGGAAGCACTCCAGGCGTCGACCTTCAAGGAGCTCGTCGAGGTGGTCGGCGTGCTGCGGCTCGAGGAGCGCTACCACGGCGACCACGCACGGGTCTGGTTCGAGCGCTTGAGCACCGGCCCCGTCGAAGCCCGGCAGCGTTTCGCCGGCGCGATGTCGGAGGCGCTGCCCGAGGCGATGGCGATCTTCGAGCCGCTGTCCGGCGAGGACGCGCTGCTCGCCGACGGCACGCTCCCCCGCTCCGGCGAGGACATGCTCGCAACCTGGCTCGCGACGATCGGGACCGACCTCGAGGCCGTGGGACTGGACGCCGTGCTCGAATCCGGCTCGGAGCCGACGGTGGGCGAGATGGTCCCGACCTCATCGGGCGCGTCGGAGCTCACCGACGATGCGCGCCCGCTGCGCGTGCCGGGCCTAGCGCGTCGCGACGGCAGCTGGGTTCACGCCGGCGAGTTCTCCGGCGCCGGCGGCCGCCAGGGACGGCATTCCGACGACTTCCCCGCGTTGTGGGAAGAGATGACCGGGCTCTACCGAGCTCATCGAGGAGCGACGTGGTAGCCACCCTCGAAACCATGGTCCTCGAGGCGCTGTCACGCGTGATGGATCCGGAGATCCCGGTCTGTGCGATCACCGACCTCGGGCTCGTCGAACGGGTCGAGGTGACCGACGACGCCGTCGACGTGACATTGCTCCCGACGTTCGTCGGCTGCCCGGCGCTCGACGCGATCCGCGAGGACACCGAGCGTGCGGTCCAAGAAGTGGCCGGCGACCGCGACGTCCGCGTGGCCTACGTCTACGACCCGCCGTGGACGACCGACCGCGTGAACGAGCGGGGCCGCGAGGCGCTTCGCTCGTTCGGGATCGCCCCGGCGCAGCCACTTCCCGTGCTCCAGATCGCGATCCCGTGCCCGCACTGCGGCTCGCGCGCGACCACGATCGAATCCGAGTTCGGACCGACCCCATGCCGGACCGTCCGCTACTGCACCTCGTGCCGCAACCCCTTCGAGGGGTTCAAACCGAAGGGCTGAAGACATGGCCGATCGAGACCTGTTCATCAACGGCTCCTCCGTCCCCGCCGAGGACGGCAAGGAGTTCCCGACGATCGATCCCTCGACCGGCGAGACGATCGCGATGGTCGCGCAAGCGGGAAAGGCCGACGCCGAGAAGGCG
>DATFGK010000044.1:0-18365 GCA_035249485.1 Actinomycetota bacterium
GGAGGAGCACGAGGTCGGCCTGTTCCCGCGGGCGACCTGGCTCCGGCTGATCAAGGACGCCGGCCTCGAGCCGTTCGCTTTGCCCTACGCGCACAGCGACTTCGAACGTCCTCACGAGATGTTCGCCGGGCACGCCCGGCAGGTCTGAGATTCTCAGCCTTCTCACAGACGAACCGCCTAGGGTCCCGGCGCGTAGAAAGACGACGGAGAGACTCTGTTGGCATCCGCACGTATGAAGCGCTGGCTTCTGATCGGAGGGATCATCGCCGTCCTCGGCGTGGTCGGCGGCCCGTTCCTCTATTTCCAGCTCGTCGCCGAGGACGCGCCGTCGGCACTCACGATCGGAACCGGCTCGGGAACGCCGACCGTCGGTGCTCCGGACACGCTGGACGGAACCTGGACCGCGACCAACGACTCGGTCGCCGGCTACCGGGTGAAGGAGATCCTTTTCGGTCAGAGCAAGGAAGCCGCCGGCCGCACGAAAAAGGTCACCGGCTCGTTCACCCTGAACGGCACCACCGTCTCTGCCGCGACCTTCACCGTCGACATGGCCTCGATCGAGAGCGATCAGGATCGTAGGGACAACCAGTTCCGAGGCCGCATCATGGACGTCGACACCTATCCGACGTCGACGTTCAACCTGACCCAGCCGATCGAACTCGGCACGATCCCCGACGACGGCGTGGAGGGAACCGCCAAGGCGACGGGTGAGCTGACGATCCGGGGTACGACCAAGACGGTGACTTTCGACCTCACCGGCCGGCGCGACGGCGGAACGATCCGGATCAGCGGCTCGATGCTCATCGTGTTCGAGGAGTGGAACATCCCGAACCCGAGCGGCGGCCCGGCGCGGACCTCGGACGAAGGGACGCTCGAGTTCCTCCTGGTGTTCACCAAGCCTTAGACGCCCGTGCGTGGACGGCGACGGGGGGCGGCTTCGCCGCCCCCCGTCGCCGCGCTCACACCCGGTCAGGCGTTGATCGACACGAGCGTCTGGTCGAGCTCGTCGGTGCCGCTGTGGTAGCTCACCGCGCCGAGATAGCGCGTCCCGGCCGTCAGCCCCGACCAGCTCACGGTGACCGTTCCGGTCTCGCCGATCACCGCCGCTGCCGGTGCGGACACCGTCATGTTCCCGGCGTCGGCGTCGCCGAGGGCCCACGCGAACAGTGTGTAGTTCGCGTCGGGTCCGTCGGTTTGCCAGCCGTGGACGATGACCGTGTAGTCGCCCTCGATCGGCGACTGGATGTCGACCTGTTCCGCCGACGTGCCGCTGCCGCTCCCGCCGGCGAAGTCGCCGTTCGGGTCGAAGACGTACAGGTCGAGGTCGTCCTCGCCGTCGGTCTCCTCGTCGAACAGCGACACCCGGAGGTGACGAGCGCCGGCCGGCACCGAGACCGTGTGCTCGGTGATGCCGACCCCCGTCTCGAGCGCCACGTTGATGTCGTTCGCCGGGTCGTCCACGACGTTGCCGTCCTGCGTTTCGGCCGGGATCAGGCCGTGCACCGCGGCCGCGAACGGCCCGGTGAAGCCGAATCCGACCTCGTACTCGATCGACCCCGAGGTCCCCGTCCCGTTGATCTCGTCCGGTGCCGACAGGCCGACCGGCCGCAGCGCGATCGGGCTGCGGACGTCGTGGCTGCCGTCGCTCCAGGAGAGCGAGCCGAAGCTCCATTCGTCGAGCGTCGCCGTGGTGTTGGTGAACGTGACCGTGTAGGGCTTGGAGCGTCCGGCCCCGATCGTGAGCGTCGACGGGCTGACCTCCACATCGAAACCGGCCGGCGCGTCCACCGAAACGGTGTAGGTCGCCGTGGCGCCGCCGACGTTGGTCACGCGGCGGGTCACCGACTGGATACCGGCGAGCTCGCCGATCCCGATCGACGCGAGGTTCAGGTCGCTCGGGTCGATGCTGCCGGCCCGCCTGCACAGCGTTGCGGTCGGAGGCAGCGCTCCGGATCCGCACAGGAACGCGATGTAGTCGGGGAACCCGGCGTTGTAGACGAGGCCGGGGTCGTTCGCCGGCGTCGGCACGATGTGCCCGGCGCCCATGTCGAACGGATCGGCCGGCGTGGAGCCGTCCTCTTTCGTCACGTCCTGGCTCGCCGTCGTCATCAGCGCCGACTTGATCATGGCCGGCGACCAGGTCGGGTGCGCCTGCTTGAGCAGCGCCCCGATCCCGGCGACGTGCGGGCTGGACATCGACGTCCCGCTGATCGCTTGGAACAGCTGGCCCGGCGCGCCGAGCAGCGGAGTGGGACTGTTCCCCGCGAGGATCACCACGCCGGGAGCGGTGACGTCCGGCTTGATGACGTCGGGAGAGGCACCGTTCGGGCCGCGCGACGAGAACGCCGCCATCACAGGGGCGTCCTGCGGGGTGAACGTTGCCTGACCGAGCGACGCCGTGGCGCCGATGCGAACCGGCACGCTGTCGATGTACTCCTTGATCTCGAGGCCGTCCTCGAAGACCACGTGCGTGCTCGGCACGAAGTGGTTGTCGGTGACGATCTCCTGCGGCGAGACGGCGTTGTAGAGGATCATGCCGGCGCCGCCCGCCTCGGCCACCGCCTCGCTCTTCTCGACGCGCGCGGTGACCCCCCGCTTGCAGAGGACGATGTTGCCGGCCACGACGTCGGGGTTCAGCTCGCCGACGAAGCACAGCTCCGATCCCGCGTTGGCGGCGTCGACGAGCTTCGTCGAGGGCAGGCCGTTGGTCACGCTCGCGCCCGTGTACGACGCGCCGTTCCCGAGCGTGACGGTGTTCGAGAAGGTGCGGTCCTGACTGCTGGCGCCGACGGCCGTGAGCCACGGAGAAGTCGCGGGCGAACCCCCGGTTCCGGCGCCCGGACCGGCGTTGCCGTTCGACGCGGCCGCGTACACGCCGGCGTCCGCGGCGAACAGGAACGAGATCCCGTCCGGAGAGAGGATCGACGGCGTGTCGGAGCCGATCGAGTAGTTGATCACGTCGACGCCGTCGGCGACCGCGGTGTCGATCGCGGCAACGAGGTCGGAGCTGGCGCACCCGCCCGCGTCTCCGTTCCAGCACACCTTGTACATGGCGACCCGCGCACGCGGCGCCATCCCGGACAGGGGCTGGGTGCCCAGGTCGTCGCCGAAGATCTCCGCGTCGACGTTCGCGTTGCCGGCCGCGGTGGATGTGGTGTGGGTGCCGTGGCCGTCGGCGTCGCGCGGCGAAAGGTAATCCTCCTCGAAGATGTCGGCGATCCCGAAGCCTTCGCCGAACCAGCGCGCGCCGATCAGCTTGTTGTTGCAGTCGTCGGCGGTCCATTCCTCGCCGGTCTGGCAGACGCCGTTCCATCCGGCCGGTGCTGCGCCGAAGCCCGCGTCGTCGAAGCTCGGGTGCTCGGGCCAGATGCCGGTGTCGACGACGCCGACGACGATTCCCTCGCCCGCGTTGTCCTGGCCGCCGACCTGGTCCCAGAGGTTCCCGTTGCCGGTGAGGCCCAGGAACTCGGGCGAATTGTCGGTCTGCGGATGGCTCAGGGTGTCCTGCGACACGACCACGACGCCGCTGTTGCGCGCCAGCTTCGCGGCCTCCGCCGACGTCAGCCGCGCCGCGAAACCGTTGAAGCTGTAGTAGTAGCCGTAGAGCTTCTTGCTCGCCGCGCCGACCGAGTCGAGAGCATCCTTCTGGCGGCCGTTCAGGTAGGAGACGTACCGCTTCACGTCCGGGTTGTCGCGGTCGATCTTCTTGCCGGGCGCGGGATGCGTCGCGCGCATGTCGCCCGTCCCACCGCGATACGAGGAAACCGGATCGTCCAGCAGCTGGACGATGTACACCGAGCGCGTCGACTTCGATGTGACGGCCGCCGCACCGTCGAGCGTGTCGCCTCGAGCGCCCGCCGGGAGCGCGAGTGCTACGGATAGCAGCATCGCGATCGCGAGAGCCCCAGCAGATCTGCGGACGGTCGTACGGGAACGGACCATGCGCTACCCCCCTCGTCTCGTGGACATCTCGACCTTAGAACGCGAACGCGACGAGTGGCAAAGGCGCTACTGCGTCTCTTGCTCCGGTTCGTCCGGCTTCAGGCGAACTACGGTTCGCGACGGTCCGATGTTACGTCGACGATCCGCAGCGCCCGGCCGCGCAGCCGGTCGGAGTAATCGTTCCACTCGTCCGTCGCGGCGTCGTTCTTCGGGAACATGTCGAAGTGGCAGACGCTCGAGCCGGACGGGATCGTGCTCGTGAACCGCACGTCGAACATCGATTCGCCGAAACGCCGGCGCGCGGCCGCGATCATCCCCTCGACGTAGTAGCGCTGCACGCGGCAATCGAACGCGCCGTACACGTCCTCGTGCGGGCAGTAGTGGATGTCGAAGTCGGCGCCTTCAGAACCGAAGCGCGGCTTCTCGATCGAGGCGTAGGCGACCTCGTTGATCCAGGAGGCGATGAGGCTCGCCATCTCCGGCGGCGTCGCGTCCTCCGGCGGTTCTACGCCGTCGGTCATCTCGTCGACGATCCGGTCGCCCACGCGTGAGAGCGCGGCACGGAACACGTCGTGACCTTCGGCGCCGAAGCGCTCCTCGACTGCCTTCAGGGCTTCGATGAGTCCGACGGCCATCATCTGTCCCCAGACGAACGTCGAGGCGGCGTCGTAGTCGGGGTTCGCCAAGGCCTTGCGCCGGAACCCGTCCACGGCCTCCGCGAACGGCCACCTCAACGGCAGCCGCTCCCGGCGGCCGCCCCACGGCAGCGATTCGGCACCGTTGCCGCGTGCTTCTCCGTGCGGGCGGACGGGCGTTCCGGTCCAGGCGACGTCGCTCATGATGTCCTCCTCGGTCTCGTGAGCATGGTACGCCTCCCGCCCGCGGCGAAATGCGCCGAGGCCTCCGAACCGCGTGGGGTACGCTGCCCGGCATGCTCGCCCGATACCGCGTGGTAGACGTCTTCGCACGAGAGCCGCTCGCCGGGAACGCGCTGGCCGTCTTCCCCGACCCGGGCTCCGTCGACCCCGACCGCATGCAGCGGATCGCGCGCGAGATGAACCTTTCGGAGACGACGTTCGTGACCGGCGTCACCGCCGACGGGTACGACGTTCGGATATTCACGCCGGGTTCGGAGCTCCCGTTCGCCGGGCATCCGACCCTCGGGACCGCGTGGGTGCTGCGGGAGCTCGGAGCCGTCGCCGGTGAGCGAACCGTCCAGCGCAGCGCGGCCGGGCCGACGGCGGTCGATTTCGACGGGGATCGGGTCTGGCTCGAACGGACCGGGACGCCCGGCGAGGATCTCGACGACGTCGATGGATTCCTCGCGGCGCTGGATCTCGACGGCGCCTCGGTCGGCTTCGACGCTTCGGCGTTCGGCGCCCGGGCCGCCGCGCTCCGGCCGGCGATCCCCGACGCCGGGCTGCGCTGGCTGATGCTGCCGCTCGCGAGCCCCGACATCGTCGCGAGACTTCAGGCTCCTTCCGCGCTCCCGGATCCCAGCGGCGTGTACTGCTTCGCGCCGCTCGGTCCCGGCAGGATCAAGGCGCGGTTCTTCGCGGCCGACTTCGGGGTGGCCGAGGACCCGGCGACCGGATCGGCGGCGGCGGCCCTCGGCATCTATCTCGCGGCGCGTGTCGGCGACGTCACGGTCGATATCGAGCAGGGTGCCGAGGTGGCACGTCCCTCGTTCATCTCCGTCCAGGCAACGCGCGACCGCGTTCGTATCGGCGGGACGGTGCGTCTCACCGCCGAGGCGTCTTTGGTCGGCTAGGGCCTCCCGGCTTCTTGCGCGGTTCTCTCTTCGGCTCCGCCGGCGGTTCGTCGAGCCGTGACGAGATCCGTTTCGGCGCCACGATCCGGTAGCTCTCTTCGACCCAGTCGGTGAGCACCCCTACCGGCGGCGACGTCTTGATGAAGGGAACGCTCACCCACCCGCCCCGGCCGAGCCCGTATCCGGTCGGCTCGGCGCCGGGCACCATCAACGCCTGAGCGTTCGAGTCTTCGAGCTTCACGGACATCCCAGGCTCGTGCTCGTCGTCACCGCTTCCGAAGAAGACGAACACCTTTCCGTTGACCTTGGCGACCGTCTCGTCCCACGGATGATCCTCGTACGCCTCGGGCAACGAAAGCGCGAACGCGAGCACGCGGTCGAACGTGGTGGGGCGCTTCCGCATCAGCCCGCGGGCGGCGGGATGGGTCCGGTCTCCCGGCCGCACGCCGGGCCCGAGCAGAACCGCAGCCGCAGCAGTTCGAGTGTCAGCGCGAGCTGTGTGCGCAGGTACTTCGGGTCGAGGTGCTTCGAGGAGATCTGCCAGGGGTCCACGGCGAGATCGAAGAGCTCGCGCTCCCCCGTGAGGTACTGGATCAGCACGTAGCGGTCGGTATGGATCGCCTGGTACGGCAGCACCGCCTGGCTGAGCGGGATCCTGTCGAGCGGCCCGGCCGCCGCCTCGCTCACCGCGAAGCCCGCCGACGCCGACGCGGGCGCTTGCTCGGTGAAGAATTGGAGCGTCGACCCGCCCAGCGGCAACGTCGACTGGAGCAGGACCGGCCGGCGCGTGTGGAGCGACGGGTCGGCGATGAACGGCAGCAGCGAGCGACCGTCGATGGGCTTGGTCGGCATGGCACCGGTCAGCTCGACGATCGTCGGCGCGAGGTCGATGTTCGCCGAGAGCTCGTCGACCACCGTGCCCGGCGCGATGCCCGGGCCGCGGATCAGGAACGGAACCCTCGACGACGGTTCGTAGCCGAGGATCTTCTCGACCGGCGTGCGATGCTCGCCGTGGAAGAATCCGTTGTCCGACGTGAAGACGACGTACGTGTCGTCGAGCACGCCCTCCTCGTCGAGGGCTTGCACGATCGCGGCGACCGCCTCGTCGACCGCCTGCAACGACTCGAGCTCGTCGCGCCAGCGCTGCTCGATCAGCGCGATCGCGGCGTCGTCGAGCGACGGCTTGAGCCGCATGTAAAGGGGCTTGTCGCTCATGTCCTCCTCGTTGAACGACGGCGGACGCGGAAGCGGCACGTCGGCGAACATGCCCTTGTGGCGCGGGGCCGGGCGGGGTCCGTCTTGATCCAAGAGCGTGTGCACCTCGCGGTGCGGAGCGAGCGTCCAGAACGTCATGAAGAACGGCGAGCCTGCGTTGCGGTGGATCGCGTCGACGGCTTTATCTCTCAAGACGTCGGTTTGGTAGAGCGCGGGGTCCTCGACATCGAACTCGCCGTAGGTGTGGAGCGTGCCGTTCTCGTTCATCGTGTATCCCCACATGCCGTACGTCGAGGGGTCGGTGGTCGCGAGCCACTCGTGCCAGCCGACGGGGATCTCGGTCGGGTTCTCGGTTCCGTAGTCGTTGAGGTACTTGCCGACGTGGACCGTGCGGTAGCCCGCCGCCTGCAGCCAGACCGGCAGCGTGTTGGGCGAGTCGAGCCGGTAGTAGCCGCCGGTCGGCCCCTCATTCTCGAGCACGCCGTGGTTGTGCGCGTAGCGTCCCGTCAGGAACGTCGCGCGAGACGGGCAGCACAGCGGGAACGACGAGTAGGAGTCCGTGAACGTCGCACCGGCGGTCCCGATCAACGATCGCGTCGCCTGCATGTATGCGAGCTGATCGACCGTCTGGTCGTCGGTCATGATCACGACGATGTTGGGCCGCGACGGTTCGGCGGCGCCGCTCGTCTGGAAGATGGCGACGGCGACGGCCGTGGCCGCGATAGCCGCGGCGAACTTGGACCGGAGCGAGCTCATCCTGTGTGGTTCGCCGTCCCGGCCGGGGTCCCTGCCGAGCTACTCGTCGCGGGGTGGATCGAAGAAGTCGGCCGGGTCGGGGAGGTTGCTGCCCAGCGTCAGCCCGCTCAGGCCGCCGCCGAGGTGCAGGGTCATCGGGTAGTTCGGGACCGTCGGGAGCAGGTCGCCGGTCGTACCGCCGCCGACGATCGCCACCAGCTGCGACCCGGCGTGCAGGACGACATCGAGAGGCTCCAGCGCGAACCGGACGTCGAGCGGCTGCCCCGCGACGACTTCCTCGGGCTCATCGCCGTTCCGGAACCGCAGGTCGAACTGCCCCCATCCGAGCCGGGTGAGCTGCGTACCGTCGTCCTCGTAGAGGTAGACCGACAGTTGGCCGCCGGGGCCGAGCGGCGTGAGGCGCAGCGCGACTTCGGGCAGTCCGCCGTACCGTGTGTCGGCCGCAGCCGGATCGGAGCGGAAGAGCGCGCACAAGTTGGGTAGGCAGACGTCGCGCAACGGCGCCGGTGGAAGATCCGTGACGTAGCCGCCTTGCGTGTGGAACGGGTCGAGCCAGATCCGCGCGTCCGACTGGTCGGCGGACGGCGACGCCGAGAGGCGTTGTCCGGGATCGAGCCACAGCGAGGCCGCCGGACCGTCGGGCCATGTGTCGGCACGCCTCCAGCGGTCGTCGGCGTCCTCGATCTCGTACTTCGCGGGGAGCGGCGCTTCCGGGTCGCCGCGCACCCAGCGATCGAACCAGCCGAGCAGGACGTCGGCCCAGTCCCACCGGCCGCCATCGGAGTATGGCCGCGCGTGTCCCCACTGCCCGAGCAGATGGTGGACGGTGACGCCGCGAGCCTCGAGCTCCCCGATCCACGGGTACTGCAAGCTCGGATCGACGTTCCAGTCTTGCAGGCCTTGAACGAGGTACACGCTGCCGCGGTAGTTCTCGAGGATCTCGTCGCGGTACCTGCGCTCGGCCCAGTAGCCGAACGGATCGAGACGCCCCGTTAACGCGCTGTACAGGGAGGCGGCGATGCCGGTCGCGTACTCGGGACAGGCGGTCGCCTCCACGGTATGCAGCGGCGGGCGGCCGATCGAGAACGACGCGATGGTCTGTGCGTAGTAGATCCCGTTCAGGATGCCCGGCCCGCGGAAATCGGTCCGACCCTGTCCGAACATAAGCTCGAACAGATCGGGGACGCCGGAGATCGGAACGATCGTCTTGAGATGCGGGTTGCCGAACGACGCCACCTCCCACGGGGTTCCGCCGTCGTAGGACAACCCGATCATCCCGACGGAACCGGTGCTCCACGGCGCCTCTCCGAGCCACGTGATCGCCTGGTTCAGATCGGACCGTTCCCCCGGGCCCATCATGTTCATGCATCCGCCGCTGTCGCCGGTTCCGCGCACCGAGAGGACCGCGACCGCGTAGCCCTGTGGGATGAAGTTCTCGGTGAGGAACGGCTCGCAAGCGCGCACGTCCAGCGTCCGGAGCGCGTGGTAGTACGGACCCGCGGTCGCGATGACGGGGACCTTGACGCCCGCCGCCACGACCGGCCGGAGGAGCGCCATCTGGATCCGCGCGCCGTCGAACTCGCTCTCGAGCTCGATGAACTCTTGCTCCGCGATCGCGTAGGAGCCCGACTGCGTCGTCGTCGGGTACGGCCCGCTGTAGTCCCCGGTCGATCCCAGGTCGCACGGCTCGATCACCTGCGCGGAGCCGAGGGCGCTCGCAAGAACGATCGTGAGCGCGGCCGCGGCGGTGAGGCGTCTCGGGTTCACGCGATCACCGTCCGAAGTAGGTCGCGCCTTCGGTCCAGGCCGAGGCGATCAATGCATCGTAGGCAAGCGGCCACGGCGGTCGCAGGAACCCGAGCGCCCGCACGTCCTCGAACCAGAACCCGAACGGCGAGCCGCGGCCGAACGTCGCGCCGCCCATGATCCGCGCGAGTCGGCGCGTGCAGTCCTCCGCCAGCCGTGCCGCGGTCGTCTTGCCGAGCAGGACCGAGCGGAGCGGGACGGGCTCGGTCTCGACGGCGTGCAACAGGCCCTCGTAGGCCTGGCGCATCAGCCATGCGTCCATCTCGGCATTCGCCCATTCCACCTGTTCATACGGATGGAGCGCGTCTTTCTTCTTCTCGAGCTGCGATCGGGCCTCGGCGACGGCCGCCTCGACGACGCCCAGGATCACGGCGGTGAACAGGGCGCCGACGAACGGGGCCGCGTTCGAGGAGAGCCCCTGCCAGTTCCCGGGCCACGCCGAGCGGCGCGCGCCGCCGAAGTCCTCGAACATCATCCCGTGGCTCTGGGTGGCGATCATGCCGTGGCCGTCCCAGGGAGCGATCAGCTTCACACCTTTCGATCCGTCCCAGGGCACGCCACGCATGTCGAACAAGAACCAGTCGGGAAGGTCCTCGCCGTCGGGCCGCGCCGCGGTGAGCATGAACGACGTCACGCCGGAGCCGCTCCCGAAGTGCTTCTGCCCGGTGATGTGCCACAACCCGTCTTCGCCGGGACGCGCGGTCGCCTTCGTCTGCGAAACATCGCCGCCGCTGCCGGGCTCGCTCGTGATCGTTCCGAACCATGCGCCGCCGGCCGCGAGTCCCGCGAGCTCGGCGCGCTGCGTGGCCCATGCCGATCGGTACGGCTCGTCGGCCTGCTCGGTCGCCATCCAGAACGCGAGCACCGCCGGATGCATCGACGAGACGAGCGCGACCGACGAATCGCCGCGCGCGAGCACTCTCAAGATCTCGGCGGTCGGCCGGCTCGAACGCCGCACGTCCTCGAAGAGTCCGCCGTGCTCGGTCGGGACGCCGGTCAGAAGGAAACCTGCCGTTGCGAGATCCTCGAAGTCGGCGGGGTCGAGTTCGCGACGGCGCTGTCGTTCCTTGCGGTCGGATGCGAATCGCCCGGCGATCCGTGCTACGTCGTCGAGAACCGAGCCGTATCCCATCCGGTACCCCCGTCGAGCTTGAGCGCCGCGGGGAACTCTAGACGGAGTCGGCCTCGCCGGTCCTCTGACGAGCGCGGAACGCGGCGACGCTCGCCCGGTTGCCGCAGACGGAGGGACTGCAGAACCGCCGCGATCGGTTGCGCGACTCGTCGACGAAAACGTCGACGCAGCGATCGCCTTCGCATACGCGCAGCCGCTCGAACCCGTCGGCGGCGATGACGACCGACAGCGCCATCGCGGTCTCCGCTGTGAGCCGCGGAGCGATCGGCGTGCCGGGCGGCGAGTAGTGGAGGTGCCATTCCTGTCCGTCATGATCGGTCAGCTCCGGCCGCGCTCCCGACTTGGCCAGCAGTCCGTTGAGGAGCTCGCCGGCGCGACCGGCATCCGGTGCCGCGAACACCTGTCGCAGCACGCCGCGAAGCTTCCTGACCTGCCCGAGATCCGACTCGGTTGGACGCTGGGAGAGGCTCATCCCGAGCTTGTGTTCCTTGAGGAAGCGGGCCAGGTCGGCTGGACCGGCGAGCTCGTCGTCTCCCGAGGTCGGGTTCTCGCTGTTCACGAGGTCGACGGCGAGCTCGAGCGAGCATTCCGTGTAAGGACCGAAATTGGCTTGACTCATTAGTCTCCTCGCGCTAACGTAACTAGCGATACAGATTTTGCCCCTTACAGGACGTCCGGTCAAGAGGACAAGCGAAAGGAGGTAGGGATGCACGTCATCTCGGAAGAGCTGGCACGCCTGCGCCGCTGCGAGCTCATGAAGGAGGCTCGGGATCAGCGCCTCGCGGCGAGGGTCGCCCGTGTATCCCAGGCTGCACCGGCTCGGTTGCTCCGCCCGGCTGCTCGCCGGGGATAAGGCCGCGCACGCTCGCCGGCGCCAAGGCCGGCAGACCGATCGGGGTGATCCCCATGGCAGGGTTGATCGCATCGCTCGCAGTCTTGATCCTTCTGAACCTCGTCGTCATCCGGTTCGGGTTCGACAGCCGGGACGGCAACGACTGGGCGCAGCACAGGCGCCTCTGAACCGGTTGAAAGAAAGGAGCGGCCCTCGGGCCGCTCCTCTGTCATGTCCTCCTCGTTCAAACGCCCACGATCCGGCAAACCCTTTCGCGATGCCACGACGGATCGCCGTAGAGGACCTCGTTGCTTTTCGCGCGTCGCAGATACAGGTGGACGTCGTGCTCCCACGTGAAGCCGATCCCACCGTGGATCTGCAGCCCTTCCTCGGCGAGGAGGCTCGTCGATTCGCCGACGTAGGACTTCGCCGCGCTGACGGCGAGCGGAGCTTCGTCGAGGCGGCTCTCGACTGCGAGCGCCGCGAAGTACGTCGCGGCACGCGACGCCTCGAGCCAGAGGAGCATGTTCGCCGCCTTGTGTTTGATGGCTTGGAAGCTTCCGATCGGCCGGCCGAACTGCTCGCGGTCTTTCGCGTACGCGACCGCCATCTCGAGCACGCGGTCGGCGCCGCCGACGCTGTCCGCGCAGAGGAGCACGAGCGCGATCTGGAGCTGCCGCTCGATCGCTTCTTCGGACCGAGCGGGATCTCCAAGGATCGCCGACGCCGGCGCTCTCACCCCGGAGAGGATCACCTCGTCGAGCGAGCGTGTTGGATCGAGCGTCTCGAGCGGGGTGATCTCCACGCCCGGGTCGTCGGCTCCGATGACGACCTGCACCAGATCGTCGCCGTCCCGCGCGGTGACGAGCAGCCACGACGCCGATCGCGCGCCGTCCACGTACATCTTCGCGCCGTCGATCAGGACGTCGCCGCCGCTGCGCTTCGCCGTCGTGGCGATGCTTGCCTGATCCCACACACCCGCCGGTTCGGCGAAGCACCACGCCGCCGCTGTGAGGCCGGCGGCGATGTCGGGCAGGATCGCGATCCGCTGCTGGTCGGTCCCGAATTCGGCGATCGCGCCGGCGACGACGTTCGTGCCGAGGAAAGGTCCGGGGAACACGTAGCGGCCCATCTCTTCCGCGATCGCGACGAGATCGATCAATCCCTGGCCGGAGACGCTGCCGCCGCCGAACTCCTCCGGGATCGCGGATGCGCACCAACCGATCTCGGCTCCCCGGCGCCACAGATCGCGATCGAACGCGCCGGCCTTTTCGAAGGTCTCCCGTGCCTTCGTCACCGGGAGCTCCTTCTCGAGGAAGCGCCGCGTCGTATCGCGGAGCATCGCCTGCTGCTCGTTGAACCCGAGATCCACGGGGGCCTCTAGTCCCGCCGGGCGCGGGCTTCGCGCACGAGCTCGCCGTGACGCTCGAGCATGCGGACTGCGGTTCGTTGCGCCTCCAGCGGCGGCTCCGGGGGAACCACCGGACCGTGCTCGCGGCTGGGGAGCATGACGGTCGCGTTGCCTGGGGCGGTGACTTCGCCGCGCTGGTTGGTGGCGCGCATCTCGATCTCGACGAGGCACGACGAGCCTTCGAGCCGCTTGCCGGTGACCTCTCCGGTCACGAACTGCGTGTCGCCCACGTAGTTGAAGCGCCGGACCTCGTCGTGCTGACGCAGCAGCCAGCCGTCGTCGCCGATCCAGTCCGTGAGCAGATGCGCCAGATACGTCTCGCGGAGCGCTCCGTAGTCGTACGGCATCGGGTTCCCGATCGCTTTCGCCCAGTCGGCGTCCCAGTGGACGCGCTGCGCCGTGTCGGGAACGCCTTGCTCGTTGCGGACGTAGAACGCCGGGATCCGCTGCCGGGTCTTGTACGCGAGCCGGGCCGCGCTCGGCGCGTACGGGGTGAACCCGTAGCCGCCGGCGTGGAAGCAGATGAGGTCGGTAACCGTCAGGGGCCCCTTCACCATCTTCGGGAGCGGCTCGCCGACCTCGACGTCCTCCCAGTACCGGGGCTCCGGGCCGCGCGGGCGCTCCTGCGCGTAGATCTCGTCGATCGCGGCGAGGTCCTCATCCGTGTACCGGGTCGGCTCGATCGCCGAGTACTTGCCCTTCTCCTTCGCGGTCTTCCGCTCGGCGTAGATCATCAAGATGCGCACGATCGCAACGACCTCGGCCCGCTGGTTGAAGTGGACGCGCCGGAGGGTGCGCAGGACGGATCGGCCGGCGAACTCGGATCTCTTGACCTCGATCGACTCCTGCCCGCCGAACGTGTAGATGCGGTCGCCGGGATGGATCGGCCGGTACCAATCCCAGTCGCCGGCGGACACGAACGCGTGGATCCCCTTGAAGAGGCTCTTCGTGCGCTTCTTGAGCTCGGGGTCGAGCGGGTCGCCGAGCAGCGGCGCGTTGAGCGAGGTCAGGATCAGCGGGGGAGCGATCTGCGCGCCCCAGCGCGTCCCGGCCGCGTACTCCGGGTCGCAGAACAGCGGGTTGTCGTCGCCGTAGCCGTGGGCGAAGTTCCGGAGCGCGTCCTCGGTGGCTTCCGTGAGGTGTTCGGCGCGGGCGTCGGCCGTCTCGATCCCGAGGAGGAGCTTGGCGCGCTCGACGTCCTCGTCGGTGATGGCGTACGCGGTGGCGCGCTCGAACTCTTCTTTGACGTCGACCATCGCAGGAATGGCAAGCGTAGCGGCGTTGACCAGAAATAGTCAACTAGTTAATCTTATTCGGTCCGGGCGCGAACGCGGCATGCGGGAGGATCCACGGGACGATGAGCGCGACGCTGAGGACCTACCGGCTCTTCATCGACGGCACCTGGGTCGACGGCACCGGCGATGAGGAGAACGCCGTCATCAGCCCCTCGACCGAGGAAGTGATCGGCAGCGTTCCGCAGGCTTCGATCGCCGACGTCGAGGAGGCGGTCGCTGCGGCGCGGTTCGCCTTCGACGACGGGCCCTGGCCGCGGATGGCGCCGAAGGAGCGTTCGCGTGTGCTCGTCGCGTTCGCCGAAGCGATCGCCGCGCGGCGCGACGAGCTGATCGAGCTGATCATCGACGAGGCCGGGTCGGCGCGGCCGATCGCCGAGTCGCTGCAGTTCGACGCGCCGCTCGGCCACGCGTTTTGGTTCGCCGAACGCGCCGCCACATTCCCGTACCTCGAGCCGCTCCCTCCGGTGATCGCCTCGGGCGCGATCGGCCAGGGGATGATCGCGAAGGAGCCCGTCGGGGTCGTCGCGGCGATCACGGCGTTCAACTTCCCCGTCTACCTCAACCTCTGGAAGCTGTTCCCGGCGCTCGCGATGGGGAACACCGTCGTGCTCAAGCCCTCGCCGTACACGCCACTCGAGGCGTTCGTGCTCGCCGAGATCGCGCAGGAGGTCGGCCTGCCTCCGGGGACGGTCAACGTCGTCACCGGCGACCTGAAGGCGGCGGAGACCCTCACCACCCATCCCGCGGTCGACATGGTCAGCTTCACCGGCTCGGATCAGGTCGGGCGTGCGATCCAGGCGCAAGCCGCGGAAGGTTTGAAGAAGGTGCTGCTCGAGCTCGGCGGCAAGTCGCCGAGCATCGTCTTCGCCGGCGCGGACGTCGCGAAGGCCGCACGCTCGGCGGCCGGGAGCTTCATCCGCCATGCCGGGCAGGGTTGCGGTTTGACGACGCGGGTCCTCGCGGAGCGCGCGATCTACGACGAGCTGATCGAGGCGATGACGGCGGTCCTCGCGCGTGTCACGGTCGGCGATCCCCACGATCCCGCCACCGTGATGGGACCGCTGATCCGCGAGACGCAACGCGCGCGCGTCGAACGCTACGTCGAGTCCGGCAAGAAGCAGGGCGCCCGGCTCGCGTTCGGCGGGGGCCGCCCCGCGGGTCTCGACCGCGGCTTCTACGTCGAGCCGACGCTCTTCGTCGACGTCGACAACGCGATGAGTGTCGCGCAGGACGAGATCTTCGGTCCGGTGTCGGTCGTGATCCCGTTCGAGGGGGAGGACGAGGCCGTCGCGATCGCCAACGACTCGCGGTTCGGTCTCGCGGCGTCGGTGTGGCACGCCGAACCCGTTCGCGCGCTCGAGGTCGCCCGGCGGATCAAGGCCGGGCGGGTCGCCATCAACGGCGGCGGGCCGACGATGAACCCGCACGGCGCCTGGGGCGGCTTCAAGCACTCCGGCCTCGGCCGCGAGCTCGGCGACTACGGCCTGCTCGAATACGTCGAGCTCAAGACGATCGAGTGGGGAGCGGGCAAGCCGTGACCGGGCGTGATCCCGGGCGGGCGCACTGGGATCCGGATGTTCAGACGCTCCCGCGGCCGGCGCTCCTCGCGTTGCAGCTCGAGCGGGTGAACCGCCAGATCGCCCGCGCGTTCGACGCCCCCGTGCCGTTCTTCCGTCGCAAGCTCGAGTCCGCCGGCGTGGGGCGTGACGGCGTCGCGAGCCTCGACGATCTGCAACGGATCCCGCTCACCGTGAAGCAGGAGCTGCGGGAGTCCGAGGAGGCGCACCCCCCGTACGGCGACTACCGCGGCGCCCCGGCGACCGACTGCGTCCGCCTCGCGACGACGACCGGCACGACCGGCCGTCCGACTATCTTGCTGTGGACCCGAAAAGACTTGGAGATCGACTACGAGGCCAACGCGCGGAACCATTGGCGCACGGGCGCTCGGCCCGGCGACCGGATCTACGTCACCGCGCATCCGGGTTATCTCAACGGCGGCGAGGCGCTCGTTCGCGGCGCGATGGAGCACTTCGGCTTCCTGACCATCTCGGTCGGTCCGCCGGAGAACGAGCAGGAGATCCGCAAGGCGATCGAGCTCTTCCGTCTCGTGAAGCCGACGCAGTACCGGTTCTTCCCCGGCGCGTGGAAGAAGTTCTACGAAGCCGCGAAGGAGATGGGGCTGGATCCCGAGGCCGACCTCGGCCTCATCGCGTCCGAGCCGGACCCGCGCGCGCAGTACCGATCGGCGTCGGCCGGGGCGGACGCGTTCCCGTACCTCGGGACGGCGTGCGCGCAGGATCGCGGCGCGCACATGTGCGACGACCTGATCATCGTCGAGTCGGTGGATCCGGCGACGGGTCGGCGGCTTCCGGCGGGGGAGCGCGGCCACCTGGTCGTGACGACGCTCGAGCGCGACAACTTCGTGATCCGCTACGACCTCGAGGACGTGATCCACATCGAGGACGACCCGTGTCCGTGCGGCGAGACCAGCGCGCGCGTGTACTGGCACGGCCGCGCCAAGGACGTCGTGCGCGTCGGCGACCGGCAGCTGCTGCCGATCGACGTGGAGCTCGCGATGCTCGAGCCGACCGCCATGATGGGGCCCGCGACGCTGTTCCAGCTCGTTCGCCGGCGCGAGCAGCCGCAATCGGAGCTCGTGATCCGTATAGAGCCCGAGCGGGAGGACACGGTCGACAAGGCGAAGGTGAACGACATGATCGCGGCCGAGCTCGGCGTGCCGGTCGCGATCGAATGGATGACGCGCGGCTCGGCTCCGCGCGCGTCGTACAAGACCGAGTACGTGGTGGACGAGGGGTAGATGGCGTGGATCTGTCGCTGACCCCCGAGCAGGAAGCCTTCCGTCGCGAGGTTCGCGAGTGGCTCCGCGAGAACGCGCCGCGCGATCCGGAGCCGGCCGACCGCCACGACGCCTTTATCTACCGGCGTCGCTGGCAAGGAGCGCTGGCTCGCGCCGGGTACGTGGGCGTCACCTGGCCCGAGGCGTACGGTGGCCGCGGGCTCGGCGCCGTCGAGCAGTCGATCGTCGACGAGGAGATGGCGGTCGCGCTCGCGCCGCTGATCGCCGGGCAGATCGGGGTGTCGAACATCGGCCCGGCGCTGATCGTGGCCGGGACCGAGGAGCAGAAGCGGGCCTTCCTGCCCGCGCTGCGGACGGGCGACGAGATCTGGTGCCAGGGCATGAGCGAGCCGGGCGCGGGGAGCGATCTCGCGTCGCTCCGCACCAAGGCGGTGCGCGACGGCGACACGTTCGTCGTGAACGGCCAGAAGATCTGGTGCTCCGACGCGCACGAGGCCGACCGGTGCCAGCTCTACGTCCGTACCGACGACTCGGGAGCCAAGCACGCCGGGATGACCTGCCTGATCGTCGACATGAGCTGGCCCGGGGTGGAGGTGCGGCCGATCGTCACGATCGCCGGCGACGTCCACTTCAACGAGGTCTTCTTCGACGACGTGCGCGTCCCGGCCGACAGAGTGCTCGGCGAGGTGGACCAGGGATGGCGCGTCGCGGTGGCGACGCTGATGTACGAGCGCACCGGCGTGCTCGCGCTCCAGGCGTTGTTGCGTCGCGCGGTGCAAGGGCTTCTCGAGCTGGGCCGGCAGCCGCGGGCGACCGACGGCCGCCGGCCGCTCGACGACGTGCTGATCCGCCGCGCGTTCGGCGACGCGTTCGCGCGGGTGCACGTGCTGCGGAGCCTCGGGTACCGGCTGCTCTCGACGCTGACGAAGAGCGACGTGCCGGGGCCCGAGGGCTCGTTGCTGAAGCTGTTCTGGGGCGAGCTCGACCAGCTGGTATCGGCGGTCGGAACCCGGATGGCGGCGGCCGATCTGGTGCTCGGAAGGGGATCGGCGCAGGTCGGCGGCGGTTCGGTTCAGCAGGCGTACCTTCAGAGTCGCTCCTCGACGATCGCCGCCGGGACGACGGAGATCCAGAAGAACATCATCGCGGAGCGCGTGCTGGGGCTCCCGAAAGGCTGAAGCGTCCTCGCCGTCGCTCGGGCGCCTCGGTAGACGACCTTCGGCTCTCAGCGTCACTCGCTACGAAGCAGCGTCCGACTGCATTGAGTCTTTCGGGAGGCTGGACTCCGACCGAGGCCGCTGTATACTCAATGTATATACATAAGCCGCTGCGCGTCGCGGAGGCCATAGATGGAAAGCCGAGTTCAGAAGTGGGGCAACAGTCTGGG
>DATFGK010000045.1:0-8843 GCA_035249485.1 Actinomycetota bacterium
TAGGTTTTCACGTACTCATGAGCCCGAAAGCGATCCGAGCACGCCTGATCCGGGTGATCGCCGCACTCGCTGCCCTTGCGTCGGTGGTCGCCGCATGCGGTGGCCGTTACGAGGCGCTCGGTCCGACCCCGCCTTCGCTGCTGCGAGTCGATTACCCGGCCGGCGCGTCCCGTTCGGTGCTCTCGCAGGTTCGCGCGGTGAACGGCGTCGCGAGCGTCGCAGGGCTTTCTCTCGTCGACGCGCGCGCGTTCGCCGGGTCGGCTGCGTCTCCGCTGAAGCTCGCGGTCGTCGACCCGGGTGAGATCGGATCGATCGCGTACGGATCGACGCCGGAGAGCCTGCGGGCCGGCTCGTTGTTGCTCGCGCCCGCGACCCTGGCGCAGCTCGGCATCGCCGAAGGCGGCGTCGTGAAGCTGCGCGACGCGGACGGGCCAGCTCGTTCGATCGCGGTCGCCCCGCTCTCCGACGAGCTCGCGATCGCGGGGGCGTCGGCGGTCGTCGCACGCGATCGGGTGTCGTGGATCGCCGCCGGACGTCCGACGATGCTCCTCGTCGGCGTGACCCCGGAGGCCGACCCGAACGCGACGGCGAGCGCGCTGGCGGCCACGCTCAATACGCAGGTCGGGCTGGCGGCTCGAGGTCCGTCCTTCTTGAACGGCCGCGCCGCCTCGAACTTGTTCGGTTCCTTCAGCTACGTCGTCAACGCCGACGGCACGATCCGCCAAGACCCGCGCTGGGTGCAGCGGTACATCGTCGGTGCCCGCGTCCCCATCTTCGGGAAGGTGACCTGCCATCGGATGATGATCCCGCAGCTCGCCGCCGCGCTCGGTGAGGTGAAGCGGCTCGGGCTCGCCTCGGAGATCGACGGTACCCAGTACGGCGGCTGCTACGTCGCGCGGAAGATCCTGTGGGATCCGGCCAACCCGGTCTCGATGCACGCGTGGGGCCTGGCGATCGATTTCAACGTCGCGACCAACGGCTACGGCGCCCGGCCGACCATGCATCCGCGGATCGTCGAGATCTTCGAGCGATGGGGCTTCCGCTGGGGCGGCCGCTGGCAAACGCCCGACGGCATGCACTTCGAGCTGGCCGCGCTCATCCGGCGCTAGTCGTCCTCGCCGCGTGCGAGGATGACGCGGTGCTCCTTTCCGAGGTCGTCGAGACCGCCTCGTCGGTCGCCGCAACGTCGGCGCGCAACGGAAAGGTCGCGCTCCTCGCCGACCTCTTGCGACGGATGCCCCCGGCCGATGTCGCTCCTGCGATCGGCTTCCTCACCGGCGAGCCACGACAGGGCCGCGTCGGCATCGGATGGGCGACCGCATGGAAGGCCGAAGGGGGCGGGGCGTCCGATCCAACGCTAACGGTCGCCGACCTCGACACGTTCTTCGACCGGGTTCGAGCGACGGTCGGGAAGGGTTCCGGGAAAGCGCGGACGGAGCTGGTCGCAGACCTGCTGCGCCGAGCAACGGAACCCGAGACCGACTTCATCCGGCGGCTGTTCGTCGGCGAGATGCGCCAGGGCGCGCTCGAAGGCGTCGTCACCGAGGCCGTCGCCCGAGCCGCGGGGGTGAATGTGTCCGCCGTCAGGCGGGCACTGATGCTGTCCGGCGATCTCGGCAAGACGGCCGAGGTCGCGCTCGCGAGCGGCGAGCCCGGTCTCGGCGAGATCGGCCTCGAGGTCCTGCGTCCGGTCCTCCCGATGCTCGCGTCGACGGCGGACTCGGCCGCGGATGCGCTGGCCGTCGCCGGCCGCGCTTCGGTCGAGTGGAAGCTCGACGGGATCCGGATCCAGGTGCATCGCGCGGGGGAGGAGGTGCGCGCCTTCACCCGCAACCTCAACGACGTCACCCAACGCATGCCCGAGGTCGTCGAGATCGTGCGGTCGCTGCCGGAGGAGCGGCTCGTGCTCGATGCGGAGGCGATCCTGCTCGACGCCGACGAGCGGCCGCACCTGTTCCAGGACACGATGAGCCGGGTCGGCAGGCGCAGCGGACACGACGCGCTGCTGGTCCCGTGGTTCTTCGATGTGCTCGTCGCCGGCGAGGAGCAGCTGCTCGACCTGCCGCTCGAGCAGCGCCGCGAGCGGCTCGAGGCGATCGCCGGCGAGTGGCGCATCCCGTCGATCGTCACGGACGACGCCGGCGAGGCCGAGCGGTTCCTGGACGAGGCGATCGCCGCCGGGCACGAAGGTGTGATGGTGAAAGCGCTCGGCTCCGTCTATCAAGCCGGCCGGCGCGGCAAGGCGTGGATCAAGGTGAAACCGGCGCGCACGCTCGATCTCGTCGTGCTCGCGGCGGAGTGGGGTCACGGGCGCCGGCGAGGGTGGCTGTCGAACCTTCACCTCGGCGCGCGCGGACCCGACGGAGGTTTCGTGATGGTCGGGAAGACCTTCAAGGGTCTCACCGACGAGACGCTCGCCTGGCAGACGACCCGCCTCCAAGAGATCGAGTCGTCGCGCGAAGGGATCACCGTCTGGGTCCGGCCCCAGCTCGTCGTGGAGGTCGAGCTCGATGGCGTTCAATCCTCGACCCGCTACCCCGGTGGCGTTGCGTTGCGTTTCGCCCGGCTCAAGCGCTACCGGCCGGACAAGGCGCCGTCCGATGCCGATACCATCGACGCCGTGCGCTCCCTGCTGCCGCGATGAAGGCGATGGTCCACGTCCGCCCGTGCGTCGAGAGCGACCTCGCGCAACTCAACGACATCTACAACCATTACGTCGCGACGTCGGCCGCTACCTTCGACCTGCAGCCGGTCCCGATGGAGGTTCGTCGAGACTGGTTCATGCGCTACGCATTGACCGGTCCGCACCGGCTGTTCGTCGCGACCGACGGGGATCTCGTGCTCGGCTACGCCGACTCGCATCAGGTGCGGCCGAAGCCCGCCTACATCACGTCGATCGAGACGAGCATCTACCTCGCACCGGATGCGACCGGCCGCGGGGTCGGAACGGCGCTCTACGACGCCCTGTTCACGGCGCTCGAGGACGAGGACGTCCACCGAGCGTACGCGGCGATCACCGATATCCCGAACCCGGCGTCGGTCGCGCTGCACGAGCGCTTCGGCTTCCGTCCGATCGGAACGTTCCGCGAGCAAGGCCGCAAGTTCGGCCGCTATTGGGACGTCGAGTGGTACGAGAAGGAGCTCTGAGCTAGGGCCCGGCCCAGCCGTCGAGGTAGCACGGCGCGGTCCCGCAGACGGACGGCAGCCATCCGAACGGGCTCAGGAACGACGCGATCGCGAGGTAGCCGTCCGGCTGCTCGCTCCAGTCCGGTCCGTGCGGGTCGACGCCGGCGCGGTTCGCGTTGTTCTCGACCGGCGGCGGCGTCGTGCCCTTCTCCTCGCCGTCCTCGACGCGGAGCGGCCCGATCTCCGCCACGACCATCGCGCTCCCCGTGAACGGGTACGAGCCGATCACCGGGATGCCCCAGTACGCGTTCGCGCCGGCCGGGTGGCGGCCGGGGTCTACGGCCGGCGATCGCATCGACGCGCCGACCGTGCGCGCCATCACGTCGGTCGCCCAGTTCGTGACCTGATGGTCGCCGAACGCCGGCGTCAACAGGACGCGATGCGCGGGCGTGTTCGGGTACGGATCGCCGGTCATGTGATGCGCGTAGCCGTTGGACTCGGCGCGGTCCCACAACGTCTGGATCAATGAGAAGATCAGCTGGCGCTCGACCGGCTTCGGATACGCGCGGTACATGATCTGCGCGAAGACGTCGAAGTCGATGCTCCGGTTGAGCAAGGTCGAGTAGTTCATCCCCGGAACGCCGAGGTGCGCCTGCGTGAAGTCCGGCGCGACCGCCGTGAGCGATCCGCCGATGATCCCTCCCTGGCTCCCGCCGTTGTAGTACAGGCGTGAGGTGTCGATCACGCACGACCCGTTCACTTGGAAGGACTCGTGCGCGCAGAACCCCTGCGGGTGGATCAGCGCCCGGCCGATGTACAGGAAGTTCAGCATCCCCTGCTGCACGCGGTCGGCCAGCGTCGAGAACCGTCCGAGGTCGGCGAGCAGCGACGCAGCGTTCGGAAGGTCCTCGCTCGCCATCCCGCTCCAGTCGGCGCCGCAGAACATCAGCCCGAACTGCGCGAGGTCGTAGAGCTTGCCGGTGTTCACCTGCGACGCCTCGCCGAGCAATCCGTGCCCGTACAGGGACGGCCGGAACGTCTTCCCTTCGAGCGCGCCGGCGGGGATGTTGCAGACGAACGTCGCGGCCATCACGTTGCCCGGGATCCGAACGGGGAGCGTCGCGCCGGTCCCCGCGTACAGGAAACGCGAGCCCGGCGGGCAGCCGGGCAGGTTCAGGTAGCACGGAACGATGATCCGCCCTTCGACCCTGCGGGCCAGGCGCGCGTCGAGCTCGTCCTGCGGATCGCACGACACCGGCGGCACGTCGACGTCCACCGACGGCCGGCACGGCAGCGAGGGAGTGATCGTGTCGACGATGAACCGCGGTGCGATCCCTTGCACGGTGAGATCGTCGAGATCGGTGTCGCCCAGCTGAGCGAACGCATCGTCTCGGATGTGCAGCATCCGCTCGGAGAGGTTGCGCTCGCTCGCGACCGTGAAGTCCCACGCGAGGTAGAGGTCGTTCCTCGCGATGCCGGCGCTGGAGAGCGTCGCGAAGATCCCGTCGAGGTGAGCTTGCCGTGCGCTCGCTCCCGTCCCGTTCTTGAACGCTGCGAACGGGGCCTGCGCGGGGAGCGTCGTGCCGGAGGCATCTTTCAGGAACCGGAGCGCGACGATGTAGCGGTGACCCTCGGCGAAGTTCACCGCGGGCCGTACGAGCAGCGTCGTGTCGTTCGGCCAGGGCGGTCGGCCTTGGAGGGTGTCCGAGCGGTCGAGCTCGACCCAGATCGGGTGGCGCTGCTTCGTCGCGGCGTCGATCACGACGACCGGCGCCGCCGTGTCCGCGTACCGCGCGAGGTCGGTCAACCCGACCGGGTTCGTGTGCGCGAGCGCCTCCGGCGTGTCGAGGCCTGGAACCTTCGTCACGATCAGCGCGCCGGGCGAGAATCCGTCGTTGCGATTGATGTCGGTCGGGTCGATCGGAACGCCGGCGACGTTGCGCGGCATCGCGAGCAGGTTGAGGTTCAGCCGCCGTCCCGTGTCCGTGCTGGGGTCCGCAACGGTGAAGAAGTCGTTCGGCCAGGGGAGCAGGCAGGCTCGCGGGTCGATCGGGTCGCAGATCCCGGCCGCCTCGCCCACCGGCGCGATGAGGTCGCGCGCCGACGCGGGAACGAACGCCAGCGTGAGCAGGAGCGCGACCAGCGCGACGAACGAACGGGACCTCCGAGCCATACGCTCCGGATTCGGCGCCCGCCCCGTTGGCTCCTCCCCAAGGTCCCGGTCGCCGGGGCCCTTCGCGTACGCTTTGGCCTCATGGGGAACGAGGGTCGCGTCCGCCTCACCGGTGCAGCCCGCCGTGCGCAGCTCGTCGAGGTCGGGCGCGCCGTGTTCGCCGAACGGGGATACGAGGCGGCCTCCGTCGAAGAGATCGCCGAGCGCGCGAAGGTCTCGAAGCCGATCGTCTACGAGCACTTCGGCGGCAAGGAAGGCTTGTACGCCGTCATCGTGGATCGGGAGATCCAAACGATCCTCGATCGCATCACGGGAGCGATCTCCACGGGCTCCCCGCGCCAGCGCATCGAGCGCGCCGCGCTCGCGTTCCTGACCTACGTCGAGGAGGAGCCGAACGGCTTCACCGTCCTCTCGCGCGACGCGCCCGGACGCATGTCGAGCCTTCTCAACGAGCTCGCCGATCGCGTCGGCGAGATCTTCACCGCCGAGTTCAAGCGCGCGGGGTACGACTCGAAGGCGGCACCGATCTACGCGAACGGGCTGATCGGCATGGTCGCGTTCGTGGGGCAGTGGTGGACGGAGGTCCGCAAGCCGTCGGTCGAGACCGTCGCGAGCCACGTCGCCGCGCTCGGATGGATGGGGCTCCGCCACCTCCCGAAGAAGCCGGAGAAGCTCAAGGAGTCACGCGACGCGAAGGATTGACCGGGGCGCCGCTCGCGAGTAGGGTTCCTACGGTTACGTAAGCGTAAGTTAAAGGACCAACAGAGCCGGGCCGGAACGAAAGGAAGCGTTATGGACGCCGCTGCGGTGCTCGAGCGGAAACCACGGAAGCCGATCCCCGGGCAGATCCGGCTGAGCGCGCGTGAGCTTCGCTTCCATCGCAACGCGCTGCTGCTCGTGAGCCTCATCCCTCTGGCCGGCGTAGGGATCGCGATCTGGCAACTGTGGGGGAGCGGATTGAGCGGCACCGATGCCGCCATCTTCGGCGGCCTCTACGCGTTCACGGGCCTCGGCATCACGTCGGGTTTCCATCGCCTGTTCGCGCACAAGGGATACGAGGCCGCGACGCCGGTGCGCATCGCGCTCGCCGTCGCGGGATCGATGGCGATCGAGATGGGCGTGATCGGCTGGGTCGCGACGCATCGCCGCCACCACGCATTCTCCGATCAGCCCGGCGACCCCCACTCGCCGCATCTCCAGGCGGAGCAAGGCTTCAAGGGCATCATGAAGGGCCTCTGGTACGCGCACATGGGGTGGATGTTCTCCGACGACCGCACCTCGCCCGAGCGCTGGGCGCCGGATCTCCTCAAGGACCGCCCGATCCGCGCGATCGACCGTCAGTTCCCTTTCTGGGTCGCGATGTCGTTCGTGCTCCCTGCCGTGCTCGGGCTCGCGATCACCCAGAGCTTCACCGGCATGCTCACCGCCTTCGTTTGGGGCGGCCTCGTTCGTATCTTCCTGCTCCATCACGTGACGTTCAGCATCAACTCCGTGTGTCACTACTTCGGGACGCGTCCGTACGACACGAAGGAGCGGAGCGTGAACAACGCGCTGCTCGCGATCGCGTCGTTCGGCGAGTCCTGGCACAACAACCACCACGCGTTCCCCTCGAGCGCGATCTTCGGGCGCCGGTTCTGGCAGATCGACCTGGGCGGGATCCTGATCCGCACGTTCCAGGTGACCGGGCTGGCCCGGAAGATCCGGAAGGATCCCGAGCCGGGGACCGCCTGATGGCGCGCCCGGCCTGAGACGTAGCATCATCATCTCCTCAGCCCAACGAGGAGGACGCCATGCCCGGGACCGCCGCCCCGCCAGTGTCTCGCCACATCAAGGTCGAGGATCTGCCCTGGGCCGATTGGTGGATCCTCGAAGCGAAGGTGATCCACGTCGCCGAGGACGGCTCGAGCTACACGATGATGACCCGCATGCCGCCCGGATGCCGGCTTCCGAAGCATCGTCACCTCGGTCCGGTCAGCGGGTTCACGTTCTCCGGGTCGTGGCGGTATCTCGAGTATGACTGGGTCGCCGGCCCCGGCTCCTACATCTACGAGCCGCCCGGCTCTGTCCACACCCTGGTGGTCGAGGGCGACGAGCCGGCCGTCGTGATCTTCGAGATCACGGGCGGTCTCGTGCTGTTCGACGAGAACGACAACGTCGTCGGCTACGAGGACGCGGAGTCCGCGCTCGACCGGTACCGAATCGCGCTCGAAGCCAAGGGAGAGCCGCTCCCCGCAGAGGTTTTCTGAGCAATGTGACGAAACCGACGCGGGGAGTGGGCGCTCCGCCGTAAGCGGTATCGTGAATACGGTCGCGGGCGCATACGAGACGGCCATCCCCGCCCGTACCCTGACCTCTGATGGACGCCGTCGAGCAGCCACGCGTTCGCATCTTGCTCGCGGATGAGCAGTCGCTCTTCCGTGAGGCCGTTCGTGTCGTCCTCGAAAGCCAGCCGGATCTCGAGGTCGTCGGCGAGGCCGGCGACGGGCTCCAGGCGGCACGAGAAGCCGAGCGGACCAAGCCCGACGTGGCCCTCGTCGACGCGCATCTTCCGAACTCGGACGGGGTACGCACGACCCCGGTGATCCTCGAGAGTCACCCCGGCTGCAAGGTGGTCGTCCTTGCCGATTCGGAGGACGACGAGCTCTTGGTCGAGGCGCTCGAGGCCGGCGCGAGCGGCTTCCTGACGAAGAGCTCTCCGCTCGCGGACCTGGTCGACGCGGCCCGTCGCGTCCAACGCGGCGAGGTCCTCATCCCGCCGCGCCTGCTCGGACCCTTGCTCGGCCGTTTGATCAGGCGCCGCCGGGAGCAGGATCAGGCGTACCGTCAGATGGCGAAGCTTACGAGGCGAGAGAAGGAGATCCTGGCCTTGATCGCCGACGGCGCCGACAACAACGCGATCGCTCAAGCGCTCGTGATCAGTCCCGGCACGGCCCGCACGCACGTCCAGAACGTGCTCGGCAAGCTCGGCGTGCATTCCCGGCTGGAGGCGGCGGCCTTCGTCGTTCGCAACGGCATACGTGAGGAGCTCCAGGAGGCGACCCGATGACACCGATCGATGGCCGGATGCCGCTCCGCAAAGAAGGCCTCTTCCTTCGCCAGGCCAACGGTGAGAACGCCGTCTACGATCCGGCGTCGGGCAAGGTACATCTCCTGAACGCGACCGCGTGGGCGATCTGGGATCTCTGCGACGGCGAGACGCATCCGGAGGAGATGATCGACGCCATCTGCGAGATCAGCCGGATGCACCGTGACCTCGTGAGCGAAGATGTGCGTCGGGTCCTCGGCGAGTTCGAGAGCGCGGGCTTGTTGCGATGGGTAATCCAGCCTCAAGTCCCACTCGCATAGGTCATTCGACGTAGAGAATCTCCGTTCCGGGCGATTCTCGTTCATAAAACGGCCTCACCCGGTTTCCCTAGGGATCTCAGGTTATTCGGGCGATTCAGGGATGATGAACAGAGGCTCATCCGAGGGTACGTAGCGAGACGTAGAGAAGTTACGCAGGGCGTTCGATGAGGTACACGCAGCGTGGCCCCTAGAATGCGGC
>DATFGK010000046.1:0-2042 GCA_035249485.1 Actinomycetota bacterium
CCGCACGAGTCGTGCCAGCCGCGCGCGGTGTAGTTCAGGACCGCGTAGCCGCGGGAGGCGAACCAGATGTTGTTCCAGTGATGGTTCGAGGCGCGCCGGAACTCACTCGACACCGTGTCGGAGCGCCCGGTCTCTTCCCAGATCGTCTTGTCGTCGGTCCATCCGTGCGCCATCGTCACGAGCGGGATCGGGCCGGAGGCGTCGCACGGAACCGTGACGTCCACCGACATCGGCATGCCGTCGAAGCTCGGCGCCGTTCCGCGGTACATGACGTAGCGCACAGGCGGCTGGTCCTTGCTCGTGAACTCCGTCCGGGTGAGCTCGGCGCCGGGCATCCCGCCGAACGGCTCGTAGGTGGTGCACGGGTCGTCGGCCCGAGCGGGACCGAACGCGGTCGTGAGCAGCAGGACCAGGACGAGCGACGATCCGAACCGGCGTAGGGGCATACCAAGGATTTCGCGCGCCGACCCGGAAGTCCCTTCTAGGATAGGGATTCGAACCAGGGAGGCGAGATGGCCGAGACGACGGTGAGCTACAACCCGTTCGAGCCCGGTTTCATCGAGGACCCGTACGCCGAGTACGCCAAGATGCGCCGGGAGGACCCGATCCATCGGAGCCCTCTCGGCTTCTGGGTCCTGTTCGGATACGAGGACATCACGCGCTTCCTGAAGGACCCCACGCTCAGCGTCGAGGATCGGAACGCGACCCCGACCGCGCTCGATCAGATGGTGATGGAGATCCTGGCCGACCGAGCCGAGAGCGATCGGGGGGCCCGATCGATGCTGAGCCGCGATCCGCCGGACCATACGCGGCTCCGCAAGCTCGTTACCAAGGCGTTCACCCCCCGCGTGATCCAGAACCTCCGGCCACGGATCCAGGAGCTCGTCGACGAGATGCTCGACGAGGCACGGGAACGCCGCGGGATGGACGTGATCTCGGACTTCGCGTTCCCGCTTCCGTTCATCGTCATCTCGGAGATGCTCGGCGTGCCGGCGAAGGACGGACAGAAGCTGCGCGAGTGGTCGGGGATGATCGTTCGCTCGCTCGAGCCCATCGTCGATCCCGACACGGTTCGTCGGATAGTCGACGCGAGCGACAAGATGTTCGACCACGTCAGCGACCTCATCGCGTGGAAGCGCAAGGAGCCCGGCGACGATCTGCTGTCGGCGCTGATCGCGGCCGAGGAGCACGGCGACGTCCTCTCCGACGACGAGCTCGTCGAGCAAGTCGTGCTGCTCTACATCGCCGGGCATGAGACGACGGTCAATCTCGTCGGGAACGGGGTTCTGGCGCTGCTGCGCAACCGCGACGAGATGACCCGGATGCGGAAGGACCCCGCGCTGTCGCCCGGCGCCGTCGAGGAGATGCTGCGCTACGACAGTCCCGTGCAGATGACGCGGCGGATCACGCTCACCGACGTCGAGATCGGCGGGAAGACGATCGAGAAAGGGGCGTTCTGCGCGCTGGTGCTCGCGGCCGCGAACCGCGATCCGGACCACTTCGGCCTCGACGCCGAGATGCTCGACATCGGACGCGAGCAGGCGCATCAGCACCTGTCGTTCGGTGGCGGCGCGCACTACTGCCTCGGCGCGGCTTTGGCGCGGCTCGAGGGCGAGGTCGCGATCGGCTCGCTGGTGAACCGCTTCCCGGATATCGACTTCGCCGGCGAGCCGGCCTACAACGGGCGGCTCAACCTTCGCGGCCTGGAGACTTTCCCGGTCTCACTCGGCACGTAGGACTTACCGACGGTTCGCGCGGATGATCGCATTCTCGACGCGACCGAGGAGCACGTCCGGGTTGAAGGGCTTCCGCACGAAGTCCTCGACGCCCAAGCGGAGCCCCTCGATCTCGATCGACACATCGTCGAGACCGGTCATCACGATGATCGGCGTCCGGCTCGTCCTCGGATCCGCCCGCATTGCCTCGATCAGCTGGGTCCCCGCCTGGTCGGGCAGACGAACGTCCAGCAGGAAGAGGTCGAACCGTCCCCGGCAGGCGAGCTCCACGGCTTCGCGGCCGCTGGCCGCGGTCGTCACGTCGTA
>DATFGK010000047.1:0-3560 GCA_035249485.1 Actinomycetota bacterium
TCCTGAGCCACGCTCATCTCCTCCTAGGAAACCCCGAGCCGCCGCCTGGGCGACTCTTTCTCCGCGTCGTGGAGCTGCTTCAGCAGCTCCTTCTCCGATCGCGAGAGCTTCCGCGGCACCTCGACGCTCACCGTCACGAGCAGATCGCCGTGACCGCCGCGCTTCGCGGCGCCCTTGCCCTTGAGCCGGAACGTCTTGCCGTTCGGCGTTCCCGCCGGAACCTTCATCGTCACGGGGCCGTTCAGCGTCGGAACCTCGACGTTCGCGCCGAGCGCCGCCTCCGCATACGTCACCGGTAGGTCCACCGTGAGATCCGAACCCCTCCGTCCGAAGAACGGGTGAGCACGAACGTGGACTTGCACGAACAGGTCGCCCGCCCGCGCACCCGCTGCGCCGGGCTCGCCGCGTCCTGCTAGACGGATCCGCGCGCCGTCCTTGACGCCGGCCGGGATCTTCACCTGGAAGCTTCGCGTACGCGTCGTGCTGCCGCTGCCGCCGCACGTTGGGCACGGCGTCTCGACGATGCGCCCGGCGCCGTGGCAGCGCGGGCATGTCTGCGACATCTGGAAGAACCCCTGGTTCACCGCGATCTGTCCGGAACCGCCACACTGAGGGCACGTCACCGGGGTCGTCCCCGGCGCGGCGCCGGAACCGCCGCATGTCTCACACGGCGCCGGGCCGTCGATCCGCACCGGGACCGTCACACCCGACATGGACTCGTCGAACGAGACGGTGACGCGGGTTTCCAGGTCGGCGCCGCGTGCGGCACTCGCGCGAGCCCGGGCGCGACCCGATCCACCGAACAGCCCGCCGAACAGATCACCGAGGTCTCCGACGTCGAAGTCTTCGAATCGAACCCGTCCGCCGCCTGGCGCTCCGCCCGGGAAGCCGCCGACGCCACCGCCTCCGAACCCCGATGCCGCCATCTCGCGTACCTGGTCGTACTGCTTGCGCCTGTCCTCGTCGCCGAGGACGTCATTCGCGGCGGAGATCTCCTTGAACTTGTCTTCTGCGGCCTTGTTGCCCGCGTTGCGATCGGGATGGAACTCCTGCGCGAGCTTTCGGTAGGCCTTCTTGATCTCGGCGGCGGTCGCGTTCTTCGGCACGCCGAGGACCTTGTAGTAGTCCTTCTCGAACCACTCGCGGCGGACGTCCCCGTTCATGTTGCGGAGACTCCGTTACTCACGCTCGACGCGAACGCTCGCCGGGCGGATGACGGAACCGCGCAGCTTGTATCCCTGGCGGAAGACCTCCGCGACGCGCGGCTCGCCGTCACCCTCGCCGGTCTGCATCAGCGCCTCGTGCTCGTTGGGATCGAACGGCTTGTCCTCCGCCTCGATCCGCTCGAGGCCCTCCGAACGAAGCGTGTCCGCGAGCTTCGCGTAGACGAGCTCAACGCCCTTACGGAAGCTCTCGAAGTCCGGGCTCCGCTCTGCGGCGATCAGCGCCAGGTCGAACTCGTCGAGCACCTCCAGCAGCTGCTGCACGAACCGCTGGAGCTCCGACTCGACCAGCCGCTCCTGCGAGCGGATCGTCCGTTTGCGGAAGTTCTCGAAGTCGGCCTGGAGACGCTGTAGGTGATCGCGGTACTCCGCGGCCTGCGCCCGGGCCTGGGCGAGCTCGTCCTGCGGAGCGCCGTCCGCCGTGCCGCTCCGATCGGGCTGCTCGGCCGGGGGGGCCGCTCCGGCCGTTTCGGCCGTCGCGGCCCCACCTCCGCCGAAGCGGCGCTTGTCGACGACGCGGACCTTCGGACGGTCCTCGTCTCGCTCGCGCTCGTCGTGCTCTGTCATCTACGACGCCTTCACCTGGATCTTCTTCGGCTTGGCCTTCGCTACCTTGGCCACCTCGATCGTCAGCACGCCCTTGTCGAAGTTCGCGTTCACGTTCTCGGTGTCAGCGGTCTGCGGGAGCGCGATCGCTCGCGTGAACGAGCCGTACCGCCGCTCGACGCGGTGGTAGCTCTCTTCCTTCACCTCGTCGGAGAACTCGCGGGCACCGCTGATCGTGAGCGTCGAGTCCTCGACGGACACGTCCACGTTGTTCGGGTCGATCCCCGGCAACTCGAGCTTCGCGACGATCTTGTCCTCGGTCTCGTACACGTCCATCGACGGCATCCATACTCCGCCCGCGCTCGGGCGCAGCGCCTCCGAGCCGCCGTACGTGCGCCCGAACAGCCGGCTCAGCTCGTCCTGGATCGAGACCAGGTCACGGAACGGATCCCAGCGGACGAGTCTGTCGCTCACTGCTGTCCACCTCCTTCATCGACGATCTCGCCCTCGACCACATCGTTGTCACCGTCGGTGCCGGGGTTCGAGGGCGCTCCACCCCCGGCCGCAGCGGCCTGCTGCGTCTGCTGCGATTGTGCGGTCTGCTGGTACATCGCCTGACCGATGCTCTGGAACTTCGCCATGACGGCGTCGGTCCCGGACTTGATCCGGTCGGCGTCCTCGCCCTTGAGGAATTCCTTCAGCTCCTCGTTCAGCTTCTTCAGCTCTTCGCGGTCGGCCTCGGGGACCTTGTCGCCCCATTCCTCGAGCGAGCGGTCGACCTGGTACGCGATCTGGTCCCCGGCGTTGCGGGCTTCGGCCGCCTCGCGCCGGCGATGGTCCTCCGATGCGAACTTCTCCGCGTCGGCGACCATCCGGTCGATGTCGTCCTTCGAAAGGGCCGTGCCGCCGGTGATGGTCATGGCCTGCTCCTTGCCGCTGGCCATGTCCTTGGCCGAGACGTTCACGATGCCGTTCGCGTCGATGTCGAACGCCACCTCGATCTGCGGCATGCCGCGTGGCGCGGGGGGGATGCCCGTGAGCATGAACTTGCCGAGCGAACGCACGCCGGGCGAGTAGACCGTCTCGGCTTCGCCTTGCAGCACATGGATCTCGACGTTCGTCTGGTTGTCGTCGGCCGTCGTGAAGATCTCCGACTTGCGCGTCGGGATCGTCGTGTTGCGCTCGATCAGCTTGGTGAAGATCCCGCCCTTGGTCTCGACGCCGAGCGTGAGCGGTGTGACGTCGAGGAGCAGGATGTCCTTGACGTCGCCCTTCAGGACACCCGCCTGGATCGCCGCGCCGACCGCCACGACCTCGTCGGGATTCACGCCCTTGTGGGGCTCCTTGCCGCCGGTGAGCTCTCGGACGAGCTCCTGGATCATCGGCATGCGCGTCGACCCGCCGACCAGGATCACGTGGTCGACCTTCTCGATGCCCTTGCCCCAGTCCTTCACCGCGAGCTCGAACGGCTCGCGACACCGACGGACCAGGTCGTCCGTCATGCGCTCGAACTCGCCGCGGGTGAGCTTCATCTCCAGGTGGAGCGGGCCCTCGGCACCCGCCGAGATGAAGGGCAGATTGATCGTCGCCTCGGTCACCTGCGACAGCTCGATCTTCGCCTTCTCCGCGGCTTCCTTCAGACGCTGCAGCGCCATGCGGTCGGCGGCGAGGTCGATGCCGTAGTTGTTCTTGAACTCCTTGACCATCCAATCGATGACCCGCTGGTCCCAATCGTCGCCGCCCAGCTGCGTGTCGCCGTGGGTGGCCTTGACCTCGAAGACGCCCTCGCCG
>DATFGK010000048.1:0-9204 GCA_035249485.1 Actinomycetota bacterium
CGACCATCTCCTTCCCCGCCAGCTACGAGCCACCGGTCTCGAGCCAGAAGAGCTCGAGGTGACCGATGACGCGCTGGCCGCGGTGGTCGACCGCTACACCCGTGAGGCCGGGGTCCGGAACCTGGAGAGGGAGTTGGGCAAGCTGGCCCGAAAGGTCGCGACCGAGATCGCCAAGGACTCCGGTCCCGGCGAGGTGATGGTCGATGAGCCGGAGGTCAGGGACTATCTGGGCAAGCCCAAGATCTGGAAGGACGAGGCCACCGACCGCACCGACGTGCCCGGCGTGGCGACCGGACTGGCAGTGACCGGTGCCGGCGGAGATGTGTTGTTCATCGAAGCCACTGCCATGGATGGCGAGCCCGGGCTCACCCTCACCGGCCAGTTGGGAGACGTGATGAAGGAGTCCGCGCAGATCGCGCTCAGCTACGTGCGCGCGAACGCGACGGCGCTGAACATCGACGAGGCGGCGCTGAACCGCCGCTTCCACCTGCACGTCCCGGCGGGCGCCGTCCCGAAGGATGGCCCGTCCGCGGGAACCGCGATGACGACCGCCCTCGTAAGCCTCCTGACTCGGCGCCCCGTGAAGCCCACCGTCGGCATGACCGGCGAGGTCACGCTCCAGGGCAAGGTGCTCCCGATCGGGGGCGTGAAGCAGAAGGTGCTCGCCGCGCACCGTGCGGGCCTGAAGGAGGTCATCCTCCCGAAGCGCAACGAGGGCGACCTCGACGACGTGCCGCCCCAGGTGAAGGACGAGATGACCTTCCACCTCGCGACTACGATCGACGAGGTGCTGACCCACGCCCTCGAACCCGCCGTTCCAGACGAACGCGCCGCTTAACGCTCACACCGAGCGGGTACCGACCGCTCGAAGCGATGTCAGACAATGTGACGTCACATTGTCAGACAACGCTATGGGGAGGTCCGGCCGCCACCGCGTGCCCGCCGGCCTATCGCGCCGGCGGCTTGCCGCGGATCGCCTCGGCGATCCCGTTGAGGAAGGTCGGCACCGCGTTGCCCAGGAACTGTTTGCGGTTTACCACCGCCAGGAACACGATCAGCCCGAGCAGCCAAACCAGCGCCCCGTGCGCTCCGTCCTGCCACGTCCGCCACAACAACAGCGCGTACCCGATCGCCTGGAGCAAGAACGAGAGCGCGTCGTTCCTCGTGAACGCGAACGCGGCGAAGAGCACGACCACCAGGCTCACCCCGACCAGCGCCGGCACCCACCCCCACGCGACGAACCCGAGCAACAGGCCCGCTCCGACCAACGTGTCCACCCACAGGTCGAACGCTCCCAGCCTCGTGCGACCGTCCGCGGCCCGGGCCGCGCGGCCGTCGAAGAAGTCGGTCAACCAGCCGGCCCCCACGAGCACGGCGGCCGCCGCGGCGTGGTGCGCGCCGAGCACCGGCACGAGCACGATGGCGATCACGAGCCGCGAGAACGTGAGCCCGTCGGCGGTACGCGCGAGCGCGACCGCCGCAGCGGCCGAGCGCTCCCCTTCCCTTGGCATGAGAGAAAGCCTACGAGTTTGGCCGATTTCCTGCGCGGGTCCGCGTGCTGCCTGACGTGTCAGGCTTAGTCAGCCACCTGTTGAGAGATGGACTCCGCCGAGATGGACCGGTTGACACTCGCGAACCGGTCAACCTAGGCTCGCCCCACGGCCTCAACGAGGAGGGCAGCCTCATGCTCGGACGTCGCTACCGGATAACCGCCGTGGTTCTCTTAGCCGTTGTCCTCGCGTTCACCGCCTGCACGGAAGACACGCCCGGCGGCTCGACGCAAGAGACCCGCAGCCTTCTCGACACGGTCAAGTCCCGCGGCACCCTCAACTGCGGCGTGAACAACGCCGTCCCCGGGTTTGGCATAGTCGACCCGCAGGGTGGCTACGCCGGCTTCGACATCGAGTTCTGCAGGGTCGTCGCGGCCGCCGTTCTCGGCGACGCGACGAAGGTCACGTTCAAGGCCCTCACCGCTGAGCAGCGCTTCACCGCGCTCCAGTCGCGCGAGATCGACGTGCTGATCCGTAACACCACTTGGACCGCGACCCGTGACGGCAACGAGGGCGCCGGCTTCGTGGCGACGACCTTCTACGACGGCCAGGGGATGATGGTCCGAAGCAACACCGACTTCAACTCGATCGACGACATGGACGGCGCGCGGATCTGCGTGCTGCGCGGTACGACGACCGAGCTGAACCTCGAGTCGCAGTTCTCGCAGCGCAACATCGACTACACGCCGCGCTCGTTCGCGACCGTCGACGAGATCCGTGCCGCGTTCACCGCCGGGCAGTGCCAGGGATGGACGAGCGACAAGTCGCAGCTCGCCGGGATCCGGTCGGCCTGGCCGGCTGCAAGCGGCGGACCACAAGCGCTCCGCATCCTCGAAGACACGCTCAGCAAGGAGCCGCTCGGTCCCGTCGTCCGCGACGGCGACACCGACTGGTTCGACGCGGTTCGCTGGGCGGTGCTCGCGACGATCCTGGCGGAGGAGCTCGAGATCACCAAGGCCAACGTCGACCAGATCCGCGGCTCGTCCACCGGCGAGGTCCGGCGTCTCCTCGGCGCACCGATCGCGCCGCCGAGCCCGACCGCGAGCCCGACGGGAGCCAGTCCGACGGCCACCGCGACGCCGGCGCCGTTCGACCCCGGCCTCGACCTCCCGGACGATTGGGCGTATCAGATCATCAAGCAGGTCGGGAACTACGCGGAGATCTACAACCGGACGGTGGGCCCGTCCACGCCGCTCGGCCTCGCGCGCGGCGTGAACGCGCTCTGGACCAACGGCGGGTTGCTCTACGCGCCCCCCTACCGCTGATCCCGACGTAACAACGACCGGCGGGGGCGCCACACGGCCCCCGCCGTGGCGCAACGTCCGCCTCCTGCGCGTGGTCGCGCAGGTGCTGTTCCTCGTGGCGGTCGCCGGATTCATCGGCTTCCTGCTCTCGAATCTGAGAAGCAACCTCTCCGCGCAGGGGATCCGCACGGACTTCGGGTTCCTGGACCAGTCGGCCGGGTTCCGCATCCCCGACTCGTCGTTCCGCGCCGAGCAGAGCGTTCGCGACGCGATCCTCGTGGGGATGCGCAACACGATCGCCGTCGCGCTGGTCGGCATCCTGTTCGCGACGATCGTCGGCGTGCTGACCGGCATCGCGCGACTGTCGCGCAACTGGCTCGTCCGGAAGGCCGCGAGCGTGTACGTGGAGACGATCCGAAACGTGCCGCCGCTCGTCGTGATCTTCTTCTTCTGGCTCGCGGTTATCTTGACGCTGCCGCCGATCGAGGACGCGGTCGAATGGTTCGGCGTGACGGTGTTCTCCAACGACGGGCTGGTGTTCCCGAGCGTTTCCACGAAGCCCGGCGCGAGCAGCTTCTGGCCCGTGGTCGGACTGGCGTTCGTGACGGGCATCGTCACGTGGATCGTCCGGAGCCGTTCCTCCGACAGGACCGGCGACCCCAGCCACCGCGCCGCGCTGAGCACGGGGCTCTTCTTCGTGGTGCTCGTCGCCGGGTTCTTCATCCTCGGGCGGCCGCTGGAGGCGGCGCTCCCGGAGCGCGGCGAGTTCGGGACGACCGGCGGGCTCCGGCTCAACCCGGAGTTCGCGTCGCTCGGCATCGCTCTCGTGCTCTACACGGCGACGCACATCGCCGAGATCGTCCGCGGCGCGCTGCTCGCGGTCCCGAGGGGACAGACCGAGGCCGCGACGGCGCTCGGGCTCCCCAATCGCAAGCGCCTTCGCTACGTGATCCTTCCGCAGGCCCTGCGGATCGCGGTGCCGCCGATCGCCAACCAATACCTGAACCTCACCAAGAACACCTCGCTCGCGGTCGCGATCGGTTTCCCGGAGGTGACGGGTGTCGTTTCCATCGCGGTCGGGCAGGGCAGTCCGGCCCCGCAGTCGTTCGCCGTGCTCATGCTCGTGTACCTGGTCATCTCGCTCACGATCAGCGCCGTGGTGAACGTCGCGAACCGCCGGCTCGTGCTGAAGGGACGCTGATGGCGATCTCGACGGACGCCCTCGAGCCGGTTCCGATCCCGGAGGCGCCGGTCGCGCGCCGCCTGCCGCCGCGCGAGTGGATCAAGGAGAACCTCCTCGCGCCGTGGCACAACGCGGTGCTGACGATCGTGTTCGGCACGGCCCTCCTCTACGTCACGTTCCGCGTGCTGCGGTTCGTGTTCGTGACCGGTCGATGGGAGATCGTCCGCGTCAACCTCACCAACTTCATGGCCGGGCTCTTCCCGCGCGCGCAGCTCTGGCGCGTGTGGGTGGCAGTGTTCGTGATCGTGCTCGCGTTCGGGTTCCGGCTCGGAGCCGCGAGCGCGGCCCGCGTGCCGGCCGAGGGCCCAAAGTGGGAGACGGGCCCGGCGTGGCGCCGCGCGCTCGGTCGTGGGTGGCCGCTCGGGCTGTTCGTGACGGCGGTCGCGGTGCTCAGCGGCTCGGGGAAGACGATCGGGTTGATCCTCGCGGTGGCCGCGACCGGCGTCGCCGGGTTCCGGCTCGGCATGTTCCTTCCACCGCGCCGCCGGCGCTGGGCCACGATCGCGACGGTGCTCGCGCTCGTCGCCGGCTTCCAGATCATCGTGAGCCGCGGCGGCGTCGGGTACGGCCAGTGGGGCGGGCTGCTGCTGACGCTGTTCCTCGCGGTCGCCGGGATCGCGCTGTCGTTCCCGCTCGGCGTGCTGCTCGCGCTCGGCCGGCGGTCGAAGCTCCCGGTCGTCCGCGCGATCTGCGTCGGCTACATCGAGGTGATCCGCGGCGTGCCGCTCCTCGCTCTGATCTTCATGGGCACGTTCGCGATCGGGTTCCTGCTGCCGTCGAACGTCCGCACGCCCGACGTCGTGACCCGCGGGTTGATCGCGCTGATCGCGTTCACCGCCGCGTACGTCGCGGAGATCGTGCGCGGCGGTCTTCAATCCGTTCCGCGCGGGCAGATCGAAGCCGCGAAGGCGGTCGGCCTCTCCCCGCTGAAGGTGACGCGGCTGATCGTGCTCCCGCAAGCCTTGCGCGCGGTGATCCCGGCGCTCGTCGGGCAGTTCATCAGCCTCTTCAAGGACACCTCGTTGATCGCGGTCATCGGCATCACCGAGCTGCTCGGGGTCGCTCGTTTCGTGACCAAGCAGCCGGACTTCCTCGCGCAGGGGCTCGAGGCCGAGACCCTCGTGTTCGTCTCGTTCATCTACTGGGTCGGCGCATACTGGATGTCCCGGGAGAGCCGCCGCCTCGAGCTGCGGCTGGGGGTGGGGGTGCGATGAGCCAAGCAGCGCCGATGATCGAGCTCGAAGGCGTCGAGAAGTGGTTCGGCAAGTTCCAGGCGCTCCGCGGCGTCGATCTGAAGATCCCGGCGCAGGAGGTGCTCGTCGTCTTCGGGCCGAGCGGCAGCGGCAAGTCGACGCTGATCCGCTGCATCAACCGGCTCGAGGAACACAACCGGGGGCGCATCGTCGTCGACGGTATCGAGCTCACCGACGACCTCCGCGCGATCGAGGAGGTCCGCCGCGAGGTCGGCATGGTCTTCCAGGAGTTCAACCTGTTCCCGCACCTGACCGTGCTCGAGAACATCACGCTCGCGCCGCGCCAGGTTCGCCGGTGGTCGAAGTCGAAGGCCGAGGAGATCGCGATGGATCTCCTGAAGCGCGTGCGGATCCAGGATCAGGCGCACAAGTACCCTGCGCAGCTCTCCGGGGGTCAGCAGCAACGCGCCGCGATCGCGCGGGCACTCGCGATGCAGCCGAAGGTGATGCTGTTCGACGAGCCGACGTCGGCGCTCGACCCTGAGATGATCAAGGAAGTGCTCGACGCGATGAAAGAGCTCGCGCGGTCGGGCATGACGATGATCGTCGTCACGCACGAGATGGGCTTCGCGCGCGAGGTCGCCGACCGGATGGCGTTCATGGCCGACGGAACGATCATCGAGACGGGCACGCCCGCCCACTTCTTCGAGGAGCCGTCCGACCCGCGGACGCGACGCTTCCTCTCGCAGATCCTCGAGGCGTTCGGGTAAGGGCGGGAAAGCGTTCGGGCGGGCCGACCGGCCCGCCCGAAGCACATCCCGCGTCTGGCTACTCGACGGCGGCCGCCGCGTTGACGATCCCGTCGCCGTAGTTGCTGTTGTAGTCCGTGGTCCCTTCACACGTCGCGGTCCACGACGCCGGACGACCCTCGTCGGTGTAATCGAGGAGCGCCGGGTCCGGGCACGGCGTGTCGGTGGCCGTCGACGTGAGGATCTCGAACACCGTGTCCGGGTCGAGGTCGAACCCGCCGTTGCCGTCGGGCGTTCCGTGCGCCTGGATGATCAGCGCGACGACGCCCGTCACGTGCGGCGAGGCCATCGACGTGCCCTGGATGAACGTGTAGTACGCGCAGTCGTGCCCGTCCACACAGTCCTTCTTGTAGAAGTGCGGGTCCTTGAGGTTCCCGCCCTTGTTGAGGATGCCTTCCTCCGCCGTCACGCCCGCAGGCCACGGCGCCAGGATCATGTTCTCCGGCTCGCGGAAGTCTTGCGTGCCGAAGTAGTCCCGGAACCATCCGCCCGGCGCGGCGACGTCGATGACGCCGAGGCCCCAGGTCGAGTAATCGGCCTTGGTCGTCGAGGGCCCGATCGCCGAAACCGTGATCACGCCCGGCGCCTCGGCCGGAACGTCGATGCAGTTGTTCGTGACGACCCGCTCCTGTTCGTTCCCCGGCGGGTAGTCCGGACTGATGGTGTCGGGCCGCGTTGGCGCGGCGAGGTCGAGGTGTTCGTTGCCGGACGCGGCGACGAGCGTGACCCCGTTCGACCGCGCGTAATCGACGGCGTCGATAACGCCCTGGCGGATCATCGCCTGCTCCTCGATCTCCTCCGCCGTCGGCTCGCCTTCGACGTAGTCGTCCGCCGACTCGCAGTTGAACAGCCACGGATCGGTGAAGAAGCTCATGTTCACCACGTCGATGCCGTTGTCGGCCGCGTACGTGATCGCTTCCACCGTCTCGAAGAAGAAGAAGAAACCGGAGTCTTGCCCGGCACGCAGGTTCACCAGCGTGGCCTCCGGCGCGACGCCGGCCATGCCGAACCCGTTCAGCGCGGCCGCGGCGGTGCCGGCCACATGCGAGCCGTGACCGCCTTCGTCGACGTCGTTCGGGTCCTCGCACGAGCCGTCGGGATCGGACTCGCAGGGCCCGTCGATGTCGGGGATGTCGGTCGTGAAGTTGCGACTGAGCTCCGCATCGAAGTTCGGCGCGAGGTCGGGGTGTGCAGCGTCGATACCCGTGTCGATGATCCCGACGAGCACGCCCTTACCGGTCGCGGTCTCGTGCGCTTCACCCGCGTGGATCATGTCCATGTCCCACTGCAGGTACGAGAACGGCTCGGGTCCGTCCTTCTTGCCCTTCGGTCCGTTCGGCACGCCGTCCGGCTGCTCGCCGCCGGAGTCCTTCGCCGACGACGCTCCGCCGAGGAGCGGCTCGTGACCCTCCGCGAACCGGTGCTGGAGCGTCGGCTTGTCGAAGCCCACGGAGTGGTTCCGGACGACGCCGAGAACGGCTCCGTTGGTGGTCAGGTTGCCGGTGAATCCTGGGTTGTCCGTCGTAACCCGTGCGATGTCGAGCTGCGGCAACATGTCCACGACCGTCCCACCCGCGCCCTCCACCGTGGAACGCACCTCGGCCTCCGACGTCCCGTGGGTGAAGAACACCACGAGCTCACCGGTCAGGCCCGCCGCGCGAACGCCCACGACGCCGATCGAGGCGACGAGAGCCACGGCGATCAGCCCGGATAGGGCTTGCCTGCCCTTGCTCATGCGCTTCCCTCCTTCCGACGACGATCCCGATAACACGAGGAGGCTACGCATCCACCACCCGGAGTGGCAAAAGAACACAGCCTCTTGGTGGGACTTGCCTAGCGCCTGACCAGCACCAACCTTCCGTTGCCGAATATGCCGTCGGTCACGAAGACTCGGCCGCGGTTGCTCACGACGATCCCGCCCGGCTGCGACAGCTGACCCTCGGCAAGCTCGGTGGTCTTGTTCGCCTTGACCTCGAGCAGCACCGCCGGCGGGAACTCGCCGGTCTCGAAGCCCGCCTCGAATGCAAGGACGCCGTCTTCTGCGAGCTCGTAGACGTACAGGGTCGACGTCTGACGGTGGAAGAAGATGTCCTGGATCGCGGTCAGGCCCTCCCACGCGACCTCGCAGTCGTCGTCCGGGTCGTTGATCGAGCAGAGCGCGTCCTCTTCGTCGGGGTCAACGCGCCAGATGCGCGAGGAGCCCGGCCGGAACGGGAACCCCTTGAGCTCACCCACGTACACGAAGCCGTCGTGGCCGAGCGTGGCAGCCGTGGGCACTGATTCGGCGTCGATCGTCGGGGGGAGCCCGGCTTCCGGCGGGAAGTGGTCGGTCGAGACCGCCTCGACGTCGAACCGCGCGACCGTGGTGATGTCGCCATCCGGCGTGACGCGCAACAGATCGTTGCCGGCCGCGTCGACGACGAGCGCATCGCCGTCGGGCAGCGCGAGCAAGCCGTACGGGTTGGACTCGGTGGGGTTGTCTTCCTGGTCGAACGGATCGGGGTCGGTCTCCTGGTACGCCGCGATGTCGGCCACCGCCTCGGGGGCGCCTCCGAACTCAGCGCGGTACAGGATCTGGTCGGCGCCGAGGCCCCAAGCCGCGTCGGGCCCGATCGCGATATCCATCACGTTCTCGGGAGGCGTGAGCTCGGTTACCTCACCCTTGTTGCGGCCGTGGAGGTGGTACTGGATCACCGGCGCCGGGGGGCCGAACGCTCCCTGACCGACGACGGGATCGCCGTTGAGCGCGAACGCCAGCCCCTTGGGAGACGACAGCTCCTCGAGCAAGACCTTGACCGATGGAGACGCCGACGCCGTCACCGGCATCACGATGCCGGTGGTCGCGAGCGACAGCGCGACGAGGACGATGAAGCGTGCTTTTCCGCGCATTTTCCCTGCCCCCTTGGTCCGAGTTCCGACGGATCGATTCTGGAACCTTGCCCCAGATGGGCGCAAACGAAAGGTGAGCGAGGGACCACGAAGCGCGTCCGCGCCATATATGGTATATGGTATACGGGGATGGAAAAGACGACGCTCTACTTGCCGGGCGAGCTCCAGGTGGCCCTACGGGACGCTGCCCGGCGCGCCGGGGTACCGCAGGCAGAGCTCGTCCGAGAGGCCCTCACCCGCTATCTGGGGACGCTGCCGCGTCCGGTTCCCCGCTCC
>DATFGK010000049.1:0-3472 GCA_035249485.1 Actinomycetota bacterium
TTCTTGTTGCTCGCGGCGCCCGCGTTCGCCACGACCAAGACCAAGACCACTTACAACGTGCTGTCGGAGCTGCCGCCGGACGCCGACTCCATCCGCGGCTACGACAAGCTCGCGGGACACTTCGAGCGCGGCCAGGTAAGCCCGGTTTTCGTGGTGCTTCGCGCCGAGTCCTCGCTCTGGGACGACTCGGCGTTCCGCGCGATCAACGACGTCACGGTCGCGCTGGGCAAAGTTCCCGGCGTCGCGATCGTGCGTTCGCTGACCCAGCCGACGGGGGGAGTCTTCAGTCAGGAGCAGCTCGAGTCCGCCGGCGTGTCCGAGCTCCTGGAGTTCCCCGACCGGCTCCAGGAGGGCGCGAACGGCGTCGGCCTCGTGATCGACGGGCTCGCCCAGATCCGCGACGGGCTCGTGCGGATGCGCGACGAGCTGCCGGCGCTCTCCGACGGCTTGGAGGAAGGCGCCGCCGGGATCGCGCGGATCCGCGACGGCATCCGCGAGATGCGATCGGGGATCACGCGGTTGCGGAGCGGACTCACCGAGGCGGCCGACGGCCTGTCGCAGCCGGGCCCCGACAACGATCTCGGCGACCAGGCCGGAGGCGCGGCTGCGGCGCTCCGGACCGCGCTCCCGACGAGCCGCCTCGACCCGAGCGTGATCGAGGCGTACGGGCGGCTGACCGGCAAACGCTTCAACGGCTCCTACGCGCTGCCCGATCAGGAGACGAAGGAGTACGCCGACGCCGGTGGGCTCGAGGGACTTCTCCGGACGATCTCGGACGGCCTCCACGAAGCGATCGACGGCCTCGGGCTGCTCGACGGCGGCCTCGTGCAGGTCGATGAGGGGCTCGCGAAGCTCGGGCCCGGCCTGCAGGACGGTGCCGAGGGCGTAGACGCGACCGTGTCCGGTGTGGCCAGGATGATCGACGGGCTCGACCAGATCGTCCCCGGCCTCCAGCGGCTCCGCGCCGGCCTCGCCGAAGGCGCGAGCCGGGTCCGGTCTGCGGGGATCGGCGACATCCTGACGGCCGGGAACCTGGGGCTCACGCCGGCGCTCGTCGAGTCCATCCCGGGCCTCCGCGAGCAGCTCTCGTTCTTCATCTCGGAGGACGAGAAGCAGACCCGCTTGCTCATCACGCTCGACCGTGAGCCGTACGCAGCGGAGTCGCTCGATGCGGTGACGTTGCTCCGGCAGCAAGGGCGATTCGCGCTCAACGACACGGTCCTCGAGGACGCCGAGCTCCTGGCAACGGGATCGGCGGCGTTCTTCGACGACATCCGGCAGCTGTCGTCGCAGGACCTCAAGACGATCATCATCGCGGTGCTGATCGGGATCTTCGTGGTGCTCGCGCTCCTGCTGCGGAGCATCGTCGCGCCTCTGTACCTGATCCTCACGGTGCTGCTGTCGCTGCTCGCGACGCTCGGGCTGACGACGCTGGTGTTCCAGATCATCGCCGGACAGCCGGGCGTCGCGTGGTGGTTACCGCCGTTCCTTTTCGTGATGCTCGTCGCGCTCGGCGCCGACTACAACATCTTCTTGATGAGCCGCATCCGCGAGGAGGCGCGTCAGCACACGACGGCCGACGCCACCGCGCGCGGACTCGCGCTGACGGGCCACGTGATCACGTCGGCCGGGCTGATCCTCGCGGGAACGTTCGGTGCGCTGCTGCTGGCTCCGCTGCGGAGCCTCCAGCAGTACGGCTTCGCGGTCACCGTCGGGATCCTGCTCGACACGTTCGTCGTCCGGAGCCTGCTCGTCCCCTCGATCGCGGTGATCCTCGGCCGGCACAACTGGTGGCCGTCGCGCCGCGCGCACGCGAGCTGAACGGCCCGCGCGCGAACGGGCCTCTGAGCGGTGCCTGGATAGACTTGCGCGCCGTGGATCGCTCGGAAGTCACGTCGAAGCTCATCGTCGGGGTCGTGCTCGGTGGGGTTGCGCTGGCGTGTCTGTTCTGGAGCCGGTTGACGCTCCTGATCCTTCTTCTCGTCCTGACGCTCATCGCCGGCGGGGAGCTGTTCCGTCTCGCGCGAGCGCGTGGCGCGCGGCCGGTCCCGCTCGTCGGACTCGCAGGCATCGCCGTCGCCTACGTGATCGCGTACCGCGAGGGGACCGGCGCGCCCGAGGACTATCCGGTGCTGGTCGCGGCGGCGCTGCTCGTCACGGCCGCGGCGGTGCTCGTGCGACGCGATCGGGACGGCGCCGTCGTGAGCATCGCGAGCACGGTTTTCGTCGTGGTTTACGTCGGCGTGATGGGCTCGTACATGCTCGCGATGCGGGGTGGGCCCGACGGCTTCCGTATCGCGCTCGTCTTCGGGCTCATGGTCGTCCTCAACGACGCGGGATCGTGGGCGGTCGGGCGATCGTTCGGGAAGCACGCGCTCGCGCCGCACATCAGTCCGTCGAAGACTTGGGAGGGGGCGGTCGGCGGCGCCTTCGTCACCGTGGTGGTGGGCTTGTTTGCGGGGCTCGGTCTCGACCCGCCGTTCACGGTGGAGCGTGGCCTCGTTCTGGCCGGGCTGGTCGTGATCGCGGCGCCGCTCGGCGACCTCTTCGAGTCGATGCTCAAACGCGACTTCGGGGTCAAGGACGCCGGTGCGGTGATCCCGCGGCACGGCGGGGCCCTCGACCGGCTCGATAGCCTGTTGTTCGTGGCTCCACTCTTCTTCTACGCATACCGGGCGGTGGCCGCCTGATGTTCATCCTCCGGCGGATCATCTATTTCCTCGCGATCCCGATCCTCCTTTTCGTCGGTGGAAGCGTCGTCGTCGAGTCGTTCGCGGAATCGCAGCTCGCCAACGGCATGCGATCGACGCTGGACCTGAAGGAACGGCCCTCGGTTCAGATCGAGTCGTTCCCGATCCTGTACCGCGTCTTCCAGGGACGCATCCCGCGCGTGCTGGTCGAGGCCGAGACCTTCGTCATCGAGGGACTCGAGATCGCCGAGCTCACGATCGATATGGAAGGCGTCAAGACCTCGTTCGGCACGCTCGTCCGGCAGAACCGGTTCGATCTGACGATCGAGAAGGGGAGTGGGAACGCGCGCATCACCCAAACTGCGATAAACGCGTTCCTCGCTCGCGAGAAGAAGGACGTTGTCGTGACGCTCGGCGCGGGCGAGGTCGTCACGGTCACCGCCGACGAGGTCATCGCGGGGACGCGTCATCGGTTCGTGGCGACCGGAAAGCTCAAGCTGGGCGGCCGCGTGCTGACGTTCACCCCGACGCGGACCACGATGGACGGTCTCCCCGTTCCGTCGGCGCTCCGCCCGCGGGCCCGGCGCGAGACCACATTCTCCGTCGAGATCCCGAAGCTCCCGGCCGGCATCACGGCAAGTCGGGTGGTCGTTTCCGAGGGCCAGCTCGCGCTGATCGCGAACCTCGACGATTTCGTCCTCAAGGTCCGCTGAGCAGCGGTTTCTCACCCGCCCTGTGGGTGTTATTATCATCGCAATAGTGCAAACCACCTCTGAGCAGGG
>DATFGK010000050.1:0-3671 GCA_035249485.1 Actinomycetota bacterium
TCGAAGCCGCCTCCTCCATCCGTCCGACGGCGCGGCAGGCGCGCCGAAGCGTCTCCGCACGACGGCGCTCCACGCCGAGCGGGTGTAGCTCGTACGAGGGGATGCCGGCGAGCACGTCGGGTGCGGGCGGCAGCCGAAGCTTCGCCGGGCCCGGCGCCGGCTCGCCGTAGCGGCGGAGGATCGCGGCGTACGCGAGCCACGCTTCCTTCCCGGTGACCTTCTGCTCGAGGATGCTCGGGACGAGCGCCTCCATCACGGCGCCGGTCCGTCCGAGCCGCATCCCCGCCATCCGCCGGTGCAGGTCGTGGATGACGGGGTGGGCGGCGCGGAACGCGGTCGGATCGTCGTCCAGCCCAACCAACGCCGGCGCGGCTTGGAGCAACCAGTCCGCGCCGGGACCCCACGCTTCGATCGTGACCTCGCCGCCGTCGACCTCGATGCGTTCCGTGCCGGGTCCGTCCGGCGTACGCGTCGCTCGCCAGAACCCGCCGTGTCCGAAGCTCGTCGCCGGATCCGCGCCGCCTCGCCGGATGGGTCCAAGCGTAAGGCCGAGATGGATCGGGCCCGGAACGCGCAAACGTCGCACCTTCGGCATCCTCCGAACCCTACCTTCGCGCAGGGACAAGGTCCCGCGCGGTCCCGCGGCGAACCGGTAGCGCGATGCGTCCGTTCCGTCCGGCCTTCGCCACGGCGCTCGTCCTCGTCGCCGTGCTCGGCGTCGCTCGTCCCGACCCCGGCTATCAGACGCTGACCGAACAATGCCGGGCGAACGGCGGCTCGGATCGGCTGTGCAAGAGCATCGAGGCTTTCGGCTCCGCGGTCGCCCACGTTTGCCGGTTCGCCGTCGCCCCCGACGACGCGTGTGCGTTCTTCAAGGGGAAGGTGATCTCGAGCGCGCTGGTCGACGCGTACGAGACGACGTGGGTGCACAAGGCGCTGTCGCTCCAGCGCGCGCTCGGGAGCTCGCTCCCGCTCGGCGAGGCGCTGTTCCCGGCGACGCACAACTCCTTCAACTCGGCGTCGTATCCGCCGACCGTCTCCGGCCTCGACGCGAACCAGCAGTACACGATGACCGACCAGCTCCGGATGGACGTGCGGGGCCTCGAGATCGACGTGCATTGGTTCCCGAGCCTCACCGCGGAGGACGGCGACGGGCTGCGCGCTCCGTTGATGTGTCACGCCACGGGCCCGCACCTCGGCTGCTCGATCGAGCGCAACCTCCGGGACGGCTTGATCGAGCTGCGGACGTGGCTCGATGCGCACCCGTCGGAGGTGCTGATCCTCTACCTCGAGGATCACCTCGACGACGAGACCGGCCACGCGCGCGGCGCGGCGATCGTCGAGGAGGTGCTCGGCGCCGGATCCGCCGGCGACATCGTTTTCCGTCCCACCGGAGCGTGCGAGGACGGGCTTCCGCTCGACGTGAGCGCGGCCGACATCGTCGCCGCCGGCAAGCAGGTCGTGATCGCGAGCGCGTGTGGCGTCGGTGCGGCGTGGCGCGGCCTCGTTCACTCGCAGGACCACTTCTGGGTCGAGGGCGGCTCCGACGACTTCGACGCGAACCCGCCGTGCGGCTTCGACGTCGACGACTACGCGACCCGGTGGACGCGCTACTACGAGGACTCGACGTGGCTGACGACGATGGTGAACGGTTCGGCGGCTCCGATGACCGCGGCGCACTTCGAGGCGATGATCGCCTGCGGCGTCAATATGCCGTCGTTCGACCAGCTGTCGCCCGCTGATCCGCGCCTCGCGTCCGTGGTCTGGAGCTGGGCTCCCGACGAGCCTTCGACCGACGCCGAAGGCGTCTGTGCCCTGCAGCGAGCCGACGGACGCTTCGCCGCGCGCTCCTGCGGCGAGACGCATCGAGCCGCTTGCGTGGCGGGCGACGGGATCTGGACCGTGTCGCCGGGCAGCGTGTCGTGGGCCGGCGCTTCGAGCGCATGTCCGGCCGGCACGACCTTCGCGGTTCCGCGCAACGGCCCGCAGAACGTCGCGTTGAAAGCAGCGAAGGCCGCAGCCGGAGTCGCCGACGTCTGGCTCGCCTACGCGGCCACCGGCGGCGGCTGGACGGACTGAGCTACGCTCGCCGGCTCATGACGAGCCGGGTGCGTGCACGGTGATCGAGACGCAGCGGCTCACGCTCGAGCCCGCACCGGTGGCGTTCATCGAAGCACTCGAACGCGCCGACATCCCGGCCGCGGAGAAGGCGATGGACCTTCACATCACCGGTCCCTGGTTCGAGGGGCCGCAGCACTGGATGAAGCTGCGGATCCGGCAGCTTCGCGAGGCTCCCGCATTGGACCGCTGGTTACTCCACGCGATGGCGTTGCGTGTCGCGGAAGCCGACGCGCCGGTGCGGACGATGGTCGGTCACTGCGGCTACCACGGCGCTCCCGACGAGTCCGGGATGGTCGAGATCGGGTATCAGGTTGCGCCGCCGTTCCGGCGCCGCGGCTACGCGATGGAAGCGGTGCGCGGGCTCGTCGCGAACGCGTTCGACCACGAAGAGATCACTCGGGTCCGCGCGTGCATCCGGCCCGACAACGAACCGTCACTCGCGCTCACGGCGAAGCTCGGGTTCGTTCGCGTGGGGGAGCAGATGGATGAGATCGATGGGCTCGAATACATCTACGAATTAGAACGAAAGGGCGGATAGCTACTCGACCACGGGAAGCCCACGAGGAACCCCCCGTCGCGTTTCACCACCCGCCCTTCCGATCACGAGCCGGATGCCCTCGGCTGCTGCGGGGAAAAATGCTTCGGGCACCCGGCACTTCGGCACCGTGGGCCTCGGCGCCGACCCAATCTTCCTCTCGGTTACCATTGGTGTCAACCCCGGAGGCGACGGGTCCGGCTCGCTCTCGTTGACTCCTTGGACAACACGGCCTACCGTGGCCTTGGGGACGGATTATGAGCCGCTACTACGTGGTTCTGACGGGCGCGCTCCACGGTCGCGAGTACATCGTGGCCGAGGTTGCTCGCGAGCGTTCAGACGACGGATCGATGCGTGAACTGAGCCTCGCGGCGAACCTCGCCGGGGAGTCGGCGACCATCCGAACCCGTGAAGAGCTCGAGGCCGTGGTCTCCGGTCGTCTCGCACTGCGCCGCTGGGAGACCCAGAACGATAACGAGTTCGAGTTCGACAATGCCCTGCTGGCACACAGCGAAGCGGCGACGGGCAAGCGCGACCGTAGCGCCCTGAGCAAGGAGGACCTCGACCTGCTCGGCGACTCGATCCACGAACGGGCGCGGGCGCTGACCGCGAGGGCGATGGAGCTCGTCGAGGAGAACCGCCTGGGCGTGGAGCGCCTGCGCGAGACCATCTCCAAGCACCACGCGCTCAAGGGTTCGATGCCGCGATACGGGAAGGACGCAGAGGTGGCCAAACGGCGAGCCGGCCGGGGGCGTCACCTCCGTTCGGTTTCCTAGAGATCGAGAGGCGCAATGGACCGGATAGAAGTTCGTAAGCCCCTGGTGGGTTTCGCTCAGCGGCTGAGGCGTGCCCGGATGGACGCCGGGATGAGCCAACGAGATCTGGAACGAACAAGCGGGATTCCGAAGAGCCGGATCTCTCGCTACGAGAACGGCCATCTTCTGCCGTCGCTGGGTGGCTTGCAGAAGCTGTCGAAGAGCCTCGGGATAGCCGACTCTACGCTCCTCGGCGAGAA
>DATFGK010000051.1:0-6688 GCA_035249485.1 Actinomycetota bacterium
GCCTCGAGGTCGGCGGCGGCGGCGGCTCGGTCGCCGAGTGGATGAGCGATCGGGTCGGGTCCGGCGGCAGCGTGCTCGCGACCGACGTCGACACGCGGTACCTCGACGCGCTGTCGAAGGACAACCTCGAAGTGCGGCGACACGACATCGTCGCCGACGAGCTCCCGGCGGAATCGTTCGATCTGATCCACGCGCGTCAGGTCTTCTCCGCACTCCCCGACACCGAGCAGGCATTGAAGCGCGTCGTGACCGCGCTGCGGCCCGGCGGCTGGCTCCTCATCGAGGACCTCGACTGGGGCAACGTCTCCAAGACTGGAACCACGCTCCGCTACCCTGTGAAGGACCCTCGCCGAGGCGCGCGCGTGATCAAGGGCTTCCTGGCGTACATCCAGGCGCTCGGCTACGACCCGCAGTACGGCGGCCGGCTGCCCGGCGAGCTGATGGGACAGGGCCTCATCGACATCGGCTCGGAGATGTGGAGCGGCCTCATCTGGGGCGGCTCCCGCGCGACGTTGGAGCCGGCGTCCCTCATGGAGCGGCTCCGCGACCCGCTGATCGCCGCCGGCGTGGCGGCGAAGGATCTCGATGCCGAGCTCAAGCTGATCGCCGATCCAGCCGTGGCGCAGTTCCCCGTGCCGATGGTCTCCGCCTGGGGTCGAAAGCCCGAAGCAGGTGAGCGCGGCGGCAGGACGTTGAAGGTTCCACCCCGCACGGAGAGCGCGATCGATTGGCTCCGCGCGGCTCCGCTGCTCGAGGGATGCAGCCAGGCCGAGCTCTCGCGCGTCGCCTCGCTGGCCCGCCGCATCGACGCCGCCGCGGGCCAGACGCTTACCGCCGAGGGCGAGCCGGGCACGACCTTCTATCTGATCGCCACCGGGCGGGCGACCGTGAAACGCGGCGGGGTCCAGCTGGCGTCGCTCGGGCCGGGCTCGTACTTCGGCGAGATCGCGATCCTGGAGCGGGGCCCGCGCACGGCGACGGTCACGGCCGACACGCCGATGCGCATGTTCGAGATCGAGGCGGCGGACCTCGGCGCGCTCATCCGGGACATCCCCTTGGTGGGCGCCCGGATCGAGGCGGTCCTGGCCGAGCGCAGGGCCCGGGAGACGAACTGAGCTCTCCCGCCGACCGAGGCGGCAGAAGTGACGTCACATGTGACGTCACTTTTGACGACTCCACTCTGCGAAGCGATACCGGTGCCGGATCGCTGAGCTCAGAAGCGTTCGAGGATCGCCGGGATCTCGTCGAGCGTCCGCACCACCGCGTCGGGGACCGCGAGCTGATCCGCCGTCGGCTCGTCCGGGGCCTCGTTCCGTAGCACCCAGATCGTGCGCATCCCGAGGCTCTTCGCGGGAGCGATGTCGCGGTCGAGCCGGTCCCCCACCATCGCGACGCGATCCGGCGTCGTGCCGGCGTCCCGCAGCGCGCTTCTGAACAGCTCCGGGTCCGGTTTCTCCGCCCCGACCTCGGCGGAGATCGCCCACGCTCCGATGAGATCGCCGAACCCCGCCTCCTCGGCACGCTCGCGCACCCATGAGAAATGGTTCGTGATGCACGCGAGCTCGTAGCGCTCCGCGAGCGTCCGTAGAATGCCGAGCACCTCCGGATAGAGCTCGTCGGCGTGGTGACCGCGCTCGGCCCAGCGCGCGTCGGCGTCGGCGCGGATGCGGGGGTGCTCGTTGATATCGGGCACAAACGCGTCGAGGAGCGCGCCGGTGAACGGCACCGCCTGCGCCGCGCGCAGCGCGCGCAAGCGCTCGTCGTAGGCGGCACGCGTCACGTCCGTCGCCGATCCGGCGATCGCTTCGAACAGTCCGGTGAAGTACGACTCGTCGGTGAAAATGATTCCGCCGACATCGAGGAACACCCACTCGATCGACATGGTCCACCATCGTACGGGTGATACGGTGGCCTCGTGACAACGCAGCCGGTGACCGCGGTCGGGGCGATCGTCCTCGACAAGGGCGCGCTCTTGCTCGTCAAGCGCGACCGCGAGCCGGCGAAGGGGCAATGGTCGCTCCCCGGCGGCCGCGTCGAGACCGGCGAAACCCTCCGCGAGGCGCTCCAGCGCGAGGTCCGCGAGGAGACCGGCATCGACATCGAGGTCGACGGTCTGATCGGCGTCGCCGAGCGGATCGTCCGTGACGACGACGGCGAGATCTCATACCACTACGTGATCCTCGACTACGTCTGCGCGCCGCGATCGCACGAGCTTACGGCCGGCGACGACGCCTCGGAAGCGCGCTGGGTGCCGGTGGGCGAGCTCGCCGATCTCCACTTGACCGCGGGACTCCTCGAGTTCCTGGCCGACCGCGGCGTGCTCGACGGCCGTCGTATCCGCGTCGACCGCGGCGCTTAGTAGCGGATCAGCACGTCGAGCTCGCCGTGCTTGCGGATCACCTGGCATCCCGTGATGCCCTCGTGCGCATGGAAGGTCAGGTCGAGCTTCGCGTCGCCGACCCGCATCCCGATGAGATCCTGCCGCTCGAGCCAGAACGGGAGCGTCGGCCGCACGATGTCGAGCGTTCGGCGCGGCGCATCGGCGTGGATCCCGCCGTAGGAACGGACCATCAGCAACGTTGCGCCGGTCGCCCAGGCTTGCGGCCGGCAGGCGACCGGGTACTCCACCGGGACCGGAACGCTCTCCCGGTCGAATCCGCAGAAGAGCTCCGGGAACCGCCCGGCCGGGAAGAAGCCGCCGCCGAGCGCGAGCTGATCGACGACCTTGTTCGCGGCGTCGTCGAAGCCCATGAGCTTCATGCCGTGCGCGATCAGCGAGTTGTCGTGCGGCCAGACCGTCCCCGTGTGGTAGCCGATCGGGTCGTACGCCGGGTTCCTCGACGAGAGGGTCCGGATCCCCCACCCGCTCGACATGTCCTTCGCGAGCAGGCGCCGCACGACGCGCGCAGCCCGCCCCTGGTCGACGATCCGCGACCACAAGCAATGGCCCGCGTTCGAGCTGATCGACCCGACCTGCTTCTTGTTGCCGTCCAGCGCCGTCGCGTAGAACCCCTCGTCCGGCATCCAGAAATCGTCGTTGAAGCGCTTCTTCAGCCGCTCCGCTTTCTGCTCAAGCTCGGCCGCCGCGTCGACGTGGCCGAGCGCCTTCGCCACGCGGGCGACCTGCCGCCACGCGTCGTAGACGTAGCCTTGAACCTCGACGAGCGCGATCGGCGGCTCCGGGATCGATCCGTCGGCGTGCACGATCCCGTCGTGCGAGTCCTTCCATCCCTGGTTGTCGAGCCCGCCGCCGGAGTGCTTCCGGTACTCGACGTACCCGTCGCCGTCCATGTCACCGTAGGTGTCGATCCACTCGAGCGCCCGCTCGGCGTGTGGCCAGAGGCGCTCCGCGAACGCCAGATCGGCCGTCCACATCCAGACGCGCCCGTAGACGAGCAGCCACAGCGGCGTCGCATCGATCGTGCCGTAGTACGGGGTGTGCGGGATCTCGCCCGTTCCGGCGAGCTCACCGACCCGGAGCTCGTGCAGGATCTTGCCGGGCTCCTCATCGCGCCACTCGTCGACCTTGGTTCCCTGGTACCGCGCGAGCGTCTCCAACGTGCCCTTGGCGAGCTCGGGGTTCACGCCGAGCGCCTGGTACGCCGTGATCAGCGAGTCACGACCGAACAGCGTCGAGAACCACGGCACCCCGGCGTCGATCGCCGGCGTCCCGTCGAGATCGGTCTGCATCATGCGCAGATCCAGGATGGCGCGATCGAGGTACTGCTGCAGCTGCGGGTTGGATGCCCGGAAGCGCGTGCAAAGCTTCCGCCACGACGAATACTCGCGCTCGAGGTCGGCGTGCGACGCGTGCACCGGCTCGGCGTCGCCGGCGCGCGGAAGGATGCTGACCTCGACCGAGGTCGCCGACTGAGGATCGAGCCGCAGCTCGAACGTAGCGCCCTTCGCGCTTATCCGTTTCGGATGCGGTTCGAACGCGATCTCGAGCTCGCGGCGGACACCATCGAGGCCGTCGCACCCGAACGTCACGCGGTCTTCCTCTACGATGGGGTCGAGGACCTTGCCGGTGTCCTTTCGCTTCAAGCCGCGGACAACGAACAGGTCGAGGAAGTCGGCGCCGAACGTGAGCGAGATCCGGACGCGGCGCCGCTCGGACCCGAAGTTCTGGACGCGGATCGTCTCGTGCATGCCGTGCTCGAGCCAGCGATGACGGGAAACCGAAACGTTCTTCTTGGTCTCGACACCGGTGGGATCGACGGACGTGACCGGCAGGGTCGTCTCGACGAGCATGGAGTAGTTCCGATCGACCTCGGAATGGAGATACGTGGGCCGCATCCCGTCGATCTCGAGCTCGTAACGGGACAGGAACCGCGTGTCGCGGAAATACAGACCGAGCGCCGCCGTGTTCTCGTCGGGGATGTCCCCGTGCCGGTCGCACAGCAGGAAGACGCGGTCGTGCTTGATCGTCTGGACGTCGCGGATGTCGAGCGGCCGGGCCGGAGCCTTCTTCCGCGCACGCACCGCCATGCCGCGGGAGTGTATCGGGCCGTATAATCGCGCCGCGACCGAGGAAGGAGCACGCGTTGGGCGTAACGATCCACGATTTCCGGGTGACGGATTCGGTGCTCGCGAAGACCGACCCGGACGCCGGCGACGTCGTCTACCTGGGCCACGCGGGCAACGCCGCGTTCCCGTTCGTGATCTCGCGCCGGCTGTCCGGTCCCGGCGGCGTGTACATCGACGCCGCCGAGGTTCCCGGCCCCGACGTCGAACCGATCGCCTTCATCGAGCGCAAGTACGAGCTCGACGGCGAGTCGATCATGCAGGACATCGAGGACGAGCTCGTCGACGTCGTCTTCCCCGGTCCCGGTAAGTACACGCTGCAGTACTTCGTGTACGACGACATGCTCCTCGAGGTGCCGTTCGAGGTCGTGCAGTCCGACCCTCCGTACGGCGCGGTCGTGCCGGGCCCGGTCGACGCCGCGCTCTCGAAGTCCACGATCGCCTGGCTCGCCGTCCCGCAGGACGACGGGTCCGACATCACCAAGCCCATCTGGTACGGCTACGACCAGGGGCGCGTGTACGTCCTCACCGGCAAGGGCGAGCAGGAGATCCCCGGGCTGGCCGGAAGCTCGAAGCACGTCCGGCTGATCGTCCGGTCGAAGGACGTCCAGTCCCGCGTCGGCGACGTCGCGTGCGTCTCGCAGACGCTGACGAAGGACGAGAACTGGGAGCGCATCGCACGCGAGGTCCTCCTCGGCCGGCGACTGAACCTCCACGACGGCGACAAGGCCGTCGATCGCTGGAAGAAGGACTGCGAGATCGTCATGCTGACGCCGGTGATCACCCCCGTCTCTGGATAAACGTCCGCCGCGGACCCGTTCCGCCGGCGCTAGGCTGAGCGGTATGGAACCGCCCGTCGTGCTGTTCGTCTGCATCCACAACGCCGGCCGGAGCCAGATCGCCGAGGCGTTGTTCAACGCGTACGCGGACGGGAAGGCGACCGCGATCAGCGCCGGCACCGAGCCGGTCGCGGCGCTCAACATCGCGGTCGTCGCGTCGATGCGCGAGGCTGGGTACGACCTCAACGGCCATCGGCCGAAGCTGCTCACCGAGGAGATGATCGACGCGGCCGATCGCGTCATCACGCTGGGGTGCATGGACGATCCCGCTTGTCCCGCGGTGCTCGCCGAGGAGGACTGGGGGATCGACGACCCCGCCGGCGCTCCCCCGCCAAAGGTCCGGGAGATCCGCGACCAGATCGCGCGGAAGGTGCGGAGCCTACTCCGAGACCTGGGCGTCGAGCCCGTCCGCTGAACGCGACCGGCGGCTGCGCCGCACCAACGTCATCACCAGAAGCACGAGCAACGCCAGCGCCGGACCGCCGATGAGAGCCAGCGAGCCGACGTTATAGGCGGAGCTCTCGGCTCGGAACGACAACGTGCGGCCGAGGCGCGGGCGCCACGTCACCTTGCCGCCGTCGATCTCCTCGGGATCGCCTTGCGTCGACGACACCGAGCCCGGCAGCTCGGCCTGAAGGCGGAACCGGAAGAACTCGCCGGCCGCCTGCGTGATGATCGCCTCGAGCGTCTCCCGGCTCTCCTCGGAGGCGTTCCCGAGCACGCCGGTCGCGGTGAGGTCGACCGACCCCGTGACGGCCGTGCGGGACTTGAGGAATCCACTCTCGCGTTCGACACGGAGCTTGAAGAATTGCGCCGTCGGACCCTCCTGCTCGGCGGCGATGCGTTCGAGCTCCGCCATCGCGCCGTTGAGCTCGTCGGCGTTCCGGAACGCGCGCTCGAGACTGATCGTGAGGCCGCCATCTTCGGTCGAGCGCCCGCACTCCCAGCCTTGGGTCTCGAGCTCCGCGGGACACGCGAGTGCGGTGAACGGATCCTCGCCGGAGTTTCGCGCGAGGTCGACGAGCTCCTTGTCGATCACGAAACGCAACGAGAATCGCCCGCTGCCGTCGTCGTTCACCGTGGTGACGAGCTCGACGTTGATCTCGCAGGCGGCGCACGTCAGGACGAGCGCGACGACGGTCGCGAACACGCGGAAACGCCTGGAGCCCCCGAGCACGCGGCGCATCCTACCAACGCGGTTCAGGCGGGGCTGCCGGCCTCCCGGGTTCTCTGACGATAGGTGCCGGTCGAGGTCTTCTCGATGTCGCCGGCGCGCGCGGCTTGCGCCAGCCAGCGCACGAGGTCGTCCCGCGCGTCGCGCTGCT
>DATFGK010000052.1:0-2741 GCA_035249485.1 Actinomycetota bacterium
CCGCCGGTGCTCGAGCGGATCCAGATCGCGCTCGACGCGAAGACACGGCTGCAAGGCGCTACGGCGGGAGGCTGAGCGGTGCGCGTCCTGCTCGTCACCAACGACTTCCCGCCGCGCGTCGGCGGGATCCAGAACTATCTCGCAAACATCTACTCGCGACTCGACCCGAACGACGTCGCCGTGCTCGCGCCCGCGTTCCCCGGCGACGTCGCCTACGACCGCACTCAGCCGTTCGCGATCCATCGGTGGCCGGGACGGGTCTACTGGCCGACGCCGGCGATGAAGCGGCGCATCCGCGAGCTCGCGAAGGATCACCGCGCCGACGCGGTCGCCTTCGGTGCGGTGCTGCCGATGAACGCGATCGATCCCGGCCTTCCGACGATCATCCACACGCACGGGTTCGAGGTCGCGTGGGCGCGCGTCCCCGGCCTCGTGCAGATGCTGCGAAACATCGGCGCGCGGGCCCGGCTCGTCACCGTGGTGAGCGAGTACACGCGGCGCTTCATCGTGCGCGCGCTCGGAACGGACGTTCCGGTCGAGCTGCTGCGGACGGGCGTCGATCTCGAGCGGTTCCATCCCGGCGTCGACGGCTCGGAGGTCCGGAAGCGGCACGGGCTCGCCGGGAAGCCGGTCGTCGCGCACGTCAGCCGCCTCGTGGCGCGGAAGGGGCAGGACGTGTTGATCCGCGCGATGCCGCTCGTCCGTCGCGAGGTGCCCGACGCGACCGCGCTCATCGTCGGCGGCGGTTCCGACGAGGCGCGGCTCCGGCGGCTCGCGTTCCAGAACGGGGTCACCGGCGCCGTGGCGTTCGCCGGCGAGGTGGGGGAGGATGCGCTGGCCGCGCATTACGCGGCCGGAGACGTCTTCGCTATGCCGTGCCGCTCGCGCTGGGCCGACCTCGAGGTCGAAGGGCTCGGCCTCGTCTACCTCGAGGCCCAAGCGTGCGCTCGTCCGGCGATCGCCGGCGACTCCGGCGGCGCGCCCGAGGCCGTCGTGCCGGGCGAAACCGGGTTCGTCGTGCCGGGCCGCGACCACCGGGCGCTCGCCGAGCGGCTGACGGAACTGCTCGGCGACCCTTCGAGGGCGCGAGCGATGGGGGAGGCCGGCCGGCGTTTCGTCGAGGCCAACCATCGCTGGGACGACGTCGTCGCCCGATACCGTTCGATGCTCGACCGCGCCTGACCATTGCCAGCCGGCCACGCGCCGGGCTATACAACAGGGCCTACGTACAGCCGAAGGGAGTCGTCATGGGCGACACGGTCGTGAGCATGTTCTTCGAGCGGACCAAGGTTCACCCGGATCGGGACGCGCTCAAGATCAAGCGCGACGGGCAATGGTCCGGGATCACCTGGCGCGAGTACGAGGAGCAGGTACGGCGCGCGGCCAACGGCCTCCTGTCGCTCGGCATCTCCAAGGGCGACCGCGTTGCGATCATCTCGCTGAACCGGCCCGAGTGGCACGTCGCCGACATCGCCACCCAGGCGGCCGGCGGGATCACCGTCCCGATCTACGTCACGAACTCGCCGCCCCAACTCTCCTACATCACCGGCCACTCGGGCTCTAAGGCGATCTTCGTCGAGAACGCGGGACAGCTCGAGAAGGTCATGAAGACGAAGAGCGACATGCCCGACCTCCAGAAGGTGATCATCTTCGACCCCGCCGGCGCGACGCTCGACGACTTCGTGATGAGCTGGGAGCAGCTCCTCGCCGCCGGCTTCAAGCACGCGGACGCGAACCCGAAGGCGCTCGAGGACCGCTCGGCGCAGGTGACGCCCGAGGATCTCGCGACGCTCGTTTACACGTCGGGGACGACCGGTCCGCCGAAGGGTGCGATGCTCACGCACGCGAACATCGTGTGGACGTGCGGATCGCTCGATCAGATCCTCAAGGTCACGCCGGAGGAGCGGAAGCTCTCGTACCTGCCTCTGTCGCACATCGCCGAGCGCATGGTCGGCCACTTCACCCACATCTACGGGGGCGGTGAGACCTGGTTCGCCGAGTCGATCGACACGCTGCGCGAGGACCTCGGCGCGTGCAAGCCGACGATCTTCTTCGGCGTGCCCCGCGTGTGGGAGAAGTTCTACACCGGGCTCACGGCGCTGCTCGACGGTCTTCCCGAGGAGCAGCGCGACAAGGCGCAGATGGCGGTGCAGCTGGGCCTGAAGCGCGTCGAGGCGCAGCAGGCCGGCACGTCGCTCCCACCGGAGCTCGAGGAGAAGTACCAGGAGGCAGACAAGGCGCTGTTCGCGATCGCGCGCGGCGCGCTCGGGCTGGACCAGGCGAAGGCGCTCGTGTCCGGAGCTGCACCGATCAACGCGGATATCCTCCGGTTCTTCCACGCGATCGGGCTCCCGGTCGCCGAGGTGTACGGCCAGACAGAGGACAACGGCCCGACCTCGATCAACCCGCCCGATGAGATCCGCATCGGGACCGTCGGCCCGCCGCTCCCCGGCGTCGAGGTGAAGATCGCCGAGGACGGCGAGATCCTCGTCCGCGGAGGCAACGTGGGGCCGGGCTATTACAACAACCCCGAAGCGACCGCCGAGCTGATCGACGAAGAGGGCTACATGCACTCCGGCGACGTCGGCGAGTTCGACGAGAAGGGATACCTCCGGATCACCGACCGCAAGAAGGACCTGATCATCACGGCGGCGGGGAAGAACATCGCGCCGCAGGTGCTCGAGAACATGATCAAGCACTCGCCGTGGGTCTCGCAGGCGGTCGTGATCGGCGACGCGAAG